>CAMDSI010000055.1 GCA_945906915.1 Spirosoma fluviale
TGAACACGCGCGGCGTCGTCTCCGATTTTCTCTTTTATAGCAGCAATTTCAGGTGCTAAAATACGTGTCTTAGCCATGGAAACGTATGATTTATACGTCAATGGCAATAAGGCTGTTTTGATAATTAACACTAAAACAATAATTAATAAGCCATAATTCTTGAAAATACTTTCTAAGAAACCAAATAAGGGAAGAAAGATATATTTCGTAATCGGCAATAGAAAATCATAACTTAGTTTAACATTTTTGCCAAACTCAGGTGCCTCGATTTTATTGACGATTTCATAATCATTCGGGCCAAAATAGAATTGAAAGGATGATTTACCCGCTGTTAGATCTTGCGCTGATGCGATTATTTGTGCGTCTAGTGTTTTGATATTAAGGCTATCAGTCAAATTAGGCGTGGCAGTTAATGCCGCAGATTTGAAAGTAAATCCTTGGGGAATGATACCTGATAAGAAGTACTTCTTTTTAAAACTGATCCATTTAGTGCTCTTGTCTAAATTTTCACTCGTCACTGAACTCGTGTTCTCCGATAGATAATCAAATTCTTCATCTTCCGTCAGCAAATAATTGATCGTTGCTTTGCGTTCTTCCGTGATGTCTTTTTCTGTTTGGTGAACTTGTTCTTTCCAATGAATAAAATAATCGCCTCCTGTGATGCTGACAGATTTAGCATCTAATTGATAATCGACTAAAAAACCGCTTTCTGGGAGAATATAGCTCGATTTTATGGACTGTCCATTGGTTAATGTGCTGACGAATTCTACTTTATTACCGGTTTGAATACCTGCAAAATCAAGAGTAGATACTTTTATTTTCCCCGCACTAGTAGGTAATTCGATAGAGAATTCATCACTCGCAGCATTGTATAAATACAATCCGTCTTTTTTACCTGCATCGAAAGTAGCAAAGCTTTTGTAGTTCTTTAATTGAACCGAAACTAGTTTAGCACCTTTAGAAGATATTTTAACAACAATATCTTTGTTTTCCAGCGTAAATACCTGCTCTGGTTTTGCCGAACTATCGATGGCTACCACTTTAGCGGAATCTTTTATGGCTGCAACGCTTGCCTTTTGTGTTAGCGCTTTCGCTTTTACGACTGGAACTTCTTTAGGGGCAAAGAAATATTGGTAGCCTAAGAGCATACCCATTATTAATACGATACCCGTGATGGAATTTCTATCCATGATTGTTTATTTTGAATTTTTGATGAATGGAACAGCGTGTTGGTGAGCTGCTTTAACAAATTGTACAAATAGGGGAGCAGGACTTTCTACCGTCGATTTATATTCTGGGTGAAATTGAACTCCCACGAAGAAAGGATGATTCTCGATTTCTACTATTTCTACTAAACTAGAATCAGGGTTTATTCCTGAAGTAATTAATCCAGCTTTGTGGAAACGCTCTAGATAGTCATTATTAAATTCATAGCGATGTCTATGTCGTTCTTGAATAGCTGATTTACCATATATTTTATAGGCCAAAGTTCCCTTTTCAATCTTACAAGGATAAGAACCCAAACGCATCGTACCACCTTTTTCAGAGATCTCTTTTTGTTCTAACATTAAGTTAATCACGGGATCTGGACTGTCTGGATTCATCTCAAACGAATGAGCTTCTGTTAAACCCATTACATTTCGGGCATATTCAATCACAGCACATTGCATACCTAGGCAAATACCTAAGAAAGGTATTTTGTTTTCCCGAGCATATTTCACTGCATTAATTTTACCCTGAATTCCTCTTTCGCCAAAACCCGGCGCCACTAAAATACCATCTAATCCTGCCAAAGTCTCAGCTACGTTTTCCGCATCCATTGTTTCGGATGAGATCCATTGTAAGTTGACTTTTATATCATTAGCAGCTCCAGCATGAATAAAGGACTCGGCGATGGATTTATACGAATCTTTTAATTCTACGTATTTTCCAATCAAACCCACATTAATTTCAAACTTCGGATTCTGCAATTTCGTTAAGAAGTTAGTCCAGTTCTTCAGGTTAGCCTCCTTATCGTTATAGATATCTAATTTATATAATACACGACTATCTAAACGTTCATTCTGCATTAAAAGAGGAACTTGATAGATAGTAGAGGCATCGCGAGCTTCGATAACATCAGCTTCAGAAACGTTACAAAATAATCCGATTTTCTTCTTCATTTCTTGAGGAATCGGATGTTCTGTACGGCAAACTAAGATATCAGGCTGAATTCCTGATTCTGATAATTGCTTTACGCTATGTTGAGTAGGCTTTGTTTTTAATTCCCCTGCAGAAGCTAAATACGGAATTAAGGTCAAGTGTATAAATAGCGTATTTTTCTCCCCTAGATCCCATTTTAATTGGCGTGCTGCCTCGATAAAGGGAAGAGATTCTATATCACCTACACATCCACCAATCTCCGTGATGACGATATCATATTTGCCTGATTCACCTAGTATTAAAATATTGCGTTTAATTTCATCGGTAATGTGAGGAACTACTTGGACGGTTTTTCCCAAATAATCACCACGACGTTCCTTTGTAATCACATTATGATAAATACGACCAGTTGTGATATTATTCGCTTGACTTGTGGGCGTATTTAAAAAACGCTCATAATGGCCTAAGTCAAGATCTGTTTCTGCTCCATCGTTCGTTACATAGCATTCGCCATGTTCGTAAGGATTCAGTGTACCTGGATCAATATTGATATAAGGGTCAAACTTTTGGATTGTACAGGTTAGACCTCGCGCTTGAAGTAGCTTCGCTAAAGACGAGGCAATGATGCCTTTTCCTAACGAGCTTGTTACACCACCCGTAACAAAAATGAACTTAGATTTCTTGGGATTCCCTTTACCAGACATTGAAAGAATTGTTGATTTGGTTACGGGAAACAAAGATAGTGAAATAAAAGCATACCGAATTAATCCTATTTTTATTTTATCTTGCATTCATAAAAATATTTGAATGAAACCTCAACAAATTACCCTCTTTTCAGCCTCAGCGGGATCAGGTAAAACCTATACCTTAACCATTGAGTATATCAAGATGGCGCTCTGTGAGGTAGAAATGAAAGGATATTTCCGACGTATTTTAGCTGTCACTTTTACCATTAAAGCAGCGGAAGAAATGCGTCAAAGAATTTTACATTTTTTAGCAGGTTTAGCAGATTATCCTAACTTTGATCGAACATCTGCTTCAGACCAACCTCAATTTATCGCTATTTTAGAAAAAGTTCAGTCGGAATTAGCAGAAGACGGCATTCATTTAAGCAAGGACGATTTAGCATCTCGGGCAGCGACTACCTTACAGCAAATCTTACAGGATTACGGATTATTCTCCGTTATGACCATTGATTCCTTTGTCCAGCGTCTAAGTGCATCGTTCGTGGATGAATTAAACTTACCCACTCAATATGAAGTATTATTAGATTCGAATGGGCTCATTCATGAATTAATAAATCAACTATTAGAGCAAGTTAATAGTACAGGTGATCAGGAATTGAGTGAATTGATTTTATCTTTTGCTAATCAAGAAATAGCGGAAGGTCGAAATTGGAATCGCATGCGCGATAGTCTTCATTCCTTTTTAAAGATCACCTTAGAAGAAAAGTTTTTAGCTATTGAACCACAATTAGCTCCTTTTCATACTAGTGATTTCCTGCGATTAGAGCATCAATTGCGTGATACCATGGACCAAATGGTTGTAGAGGTGAAAGCTGTTGCGTCTTCTTTTTTGGAAATTATTTCAACCATAGGATTAGAAGATTCGATGTATTTTCAAGGTGCTAAGGGTCCTGTAGGCATCATGAAATCGGTTTATGCTAAGCCTGAAATCGCAGATAAACCCTATGCTTACTTGCGTTCCGCTATTGAAAATAATACGTGGACTTCTTCTAAAGCCTCTACCAGCGAAAAGGCTTTAATTGAAACTTACTCCTCCGAATTATCAAATTTAGGATCCCAATTTTTGGATCTGCAAGAATTACATAGTAAGCGTCATCGTTTTCTTCATTGGGTTTTGAAGGATTTGAAAAAAATAGCCTTACTTAATTTGATTCAACGAGAAATGCGTTTGTATCAACAAGAAAATTCCGCTATTCCTATATCAGAATTTTCTAAACGTGTGTATGAGGTTATTTCTAATGACCCCATCCCTTTTATCTATGAAAAACTAGGGGATCGTTATTTTCATATTTTCATAGATGAGTTTCAAGATACGTCCATTTTACAATGGAAGAATTTTATGCCTCTGATTGAAAATGCTACTTCAATTGGTAAACGTAGTTTATTGGTAGGGGACGCAAAGCAATCTATATATAAGTTTCGAGGCGGTGAAGTTAGTCTTATAGCCTCTTTAGCTACTCAAGACCCCACTCTAGTTTCTAGTCATTTTACGGAAGATTCTTTAGATGAACAACGTTTTGATTATTTGTTGAATCAAGTAGGGCCTAAGGCTTTACGTGATAATTACCGAAGCGCAGCGGAGGTAGTGGAATTTAATAATTCTTTTTATCATTCGTTAACAGAGAATCAAACGGTAATTTCTTTATGTCCATTAATAACACCTTTGTATGGTCAGAATTTGAAACAAAATGCGAAGGTAGCTGCTTCTAAATTTAGTGGTAAAGTGGATCTATTGGTTTATCATAAATCAAAAGAGACATTCGGTTTTACGGAGCCAGAGAATGAATTCATGTTTGAGCAGGTATTGAATTTAATCGAGCACAACAGAAGGTTAGGATTTAGATATAAGGACTTGGCTGTATTAACTAGAAAAAATAAGCATTCTCGTTATATAGCTTTAAGGCTAAAAGAAAAGGGTATTCCTGTTATTTCGTCTGACTCTTTATTAGTTCATTATTCACCCGTTGTGGGTTTTCTGCTTTCTTTTTTAGCTCTGCATGAGAATCCGAAAGAGAATCTTTATTTGTATGAACTACTTTATCAACATGCCGAAATACTGGGTGAACAAGTGGATCAAGAAAACCTATCCTATGTCTCGTCGCTGCAGGGACATTCAGCTTTATCGAATGCAATCGAATATTTCCACCAAAAAGGTATTGTAATTCCTGTCTATTCTGATCTACTACATTGGGTGTATGATTTGGTTTCCGTTTTTGATTTATTAAATCAGGCTAGTGGTCAAGATTATTTGTGGAAATTTTTAGATGTAATAAACGAATATGTTCTTTTGAAGGACAAAATGGTATCGGGTTTTTTACAACATTTCAATCAAAACAGGAATTCTTATTGCATAGCTGGTTCAAATGAAGCGGATGCCGTAACGATTTCTAGCATTCATAAAGCCAAAGGTTTGGAGTATCCTGTGGTCATTGTTCCTTTTGTTAATTGGACTTTTCAAGCTGATTCTGAAAAGATTTGGTACGAACTAGGGGAGGAGGAATCTGCCGATTTATGGATGGGGGATGAAAGACATTTGCATCAGGTGTATGGTCGAGTCAATTCGACGGAGGTACTAGCCTTCCCTGCTTTGGCCCTTCAAACCCAAGCGGAGAAAGAAGCGATATTTTTAGATGCTTTAAATATGTTGTATGTAGCAACAACTCGCCCTAAGCAATCTTTACATCTTTTATTGACTGTACCAGAGCCAGAAATGCATAGTAAGACTATTTCAACCTATGAGAATTCGGTCGGTAAATTAGTGTATGAGTTCGCTCAATCAGCAACAGATTCAGCTACTTTAGTTCCTTATTTTACTGGGGAAACAGCGTGGAAGATGTCCTATTTTTCGTTTTCAGAATCAGCACTTATTCCGTCTTTAGATCATAAGGAATTAAATTCGATCGAAAAGCGGGTTCGAATTCAAATGGGTGACATTATTCCACCTATTCAATTGAGAGTAAATACGGCCAAAGCAGATTTGTATACGTCGGCTTCTAAAAAAAGAGAGATAGGAAATCAATTACATGATTTATTAGCCCAATTACCTGACATGGAGTCCTGGCCTGCTTTACGTGCTAAATCTAAATTAGATTTAGCTTTATTGGATGCCTTATTAGAGGATACAACAGTACAAGGTTTCTTTACTAAAGATCAATTAGCCTTTAAGGAAGTAGATTTATTATGCCCTGATGGAAAAATTAGTAGGCCGGACAGAGTGAATAATATCGGAGGATCTTTACAAGTGATTGATTTTAAAACCGGTAAGCAAAAGCCTGAACATCAGGATCAGATAAATAGATATAAACAAACCTTAGTGGCTATGGGTCATCAGGTGACTGAAGGTGTTTTGATTTATGTTGAATCTAAAGAATTAGTCTATGTGTAAGCGACTACTCTATTTAGGTTTTCTCCTATTATTATTAGACTCTTGTTCTTTTGTAAAACGTATCTTTCATCGTTCTAATTCGTCTAACTATAGTTCTGCGGAGATTAAAGATATAATTAAAGAGGCAAAGAAGTATAAAGGAGTTCCTTATCGTACTGGTGGAATGGATTCAAAAGGTATGGATTGCTCAGGCTTGTTATTTAAAGCCTATCAATCCAGTGATTTTGATATTCCCCGGGTATCTGGAGAGCAAGCAAAATTCGGTGATGAAATTAAACTTAACGAAGTACAGCTAGGGGATTGGGTATTTTTTGCAACCGGTAAAGTAGGTCTTATTAATCATGTGGGTTTAATTACTAAAGATAAGCCATCGATTAGTTTTATTCATGCAAGCACGACTTATGGGGTAAGGGAGGATTTACTCTATCAAAAATTCTGGCTAGATAGAATCGTCAAAATTATACGCCCATTTAAAAATTAATATGGTTTTTAGGCTTTGATGTGCTATTTTTGCATTTCTTTTTAAAATGCTATGTCTAAAAAAATTGTAATTATTGGTGCAGGTGGTGTAGGAAATGTAGTCGTAAAGAAATGTGCGATGAATCCTGCGGCTTTTTCTGAAATCGTTTTAGCTTCTCGAACTTTATCAAAATGTGATGCGATCGCAGCCGAATGTGCTTCCATTGGTTTGCCTACTGCAGTGAGAACTCGTAGGGTAGATGCAGATAATGTACCTGAATTGGTAACCTTGTTTAAGGAAGAAAAGCCATTTTTAGTTATTAATGTGGCATTGCCTTACCAAGACCTAACTATTATGGATGCTTGTTTAGAGGCAGGTGTTCATTATTTAGATACTGCTAATTACGAGCCAAAAGACGTAGCTAAATTCGAATATTCTTGGCAATGGGCTTATCAAGATAAATTTAAGAAAGCTGGTTTGATGGCTTTATTAGGTTGTGGTTTTGACCCAGGTGTAACAGGGGTTTATACGGCTTATGCAAACAAGCACTATTTCGATGAGATGCATTATTTAGACATCATAGATTGTAATGCAGGTGATCATGGAAAGGCTTTTGCCACTAACTTTAATCCGGAGATTAATATCCGTGAGATTACGCAGAAAGGTAAATATTGGGAAAATGGGCAATGGATTGAAATTGAGCCTATGTCCATTCACAAGCCTATTGATTACCCGAATATAGGACCTAAAGAGTCGTATGTATTATACCACGAAGAGTTAGAGTCGCTAACTAAAAACTTCCCTTCCTTGAAGCGGGCACGTTTTTGGATGACTTTTGGTCAAGCCTATTTGACTCACTTAGAAGTTTTGCAAAATGTAGGTATGACTTCGATTGCTCCTATTAAGTTTAATGGAATGGATATTGTTCCTCTAGAATTCTTAAAGGCAGTTCTTCCTGAGCCTGGTTCATTAGGTGAAAATTATTCAGGCCAAACTTCTATCGGTTGCCAAATTAAAGGAATCAAGGACGGTAAGGATGCCACTTACTATGTTTGGAATAACTGTCATCATGCCGATTGCTATCAAGAGGTTCAAGCACAGGGTGTTAGTTATACCACTGGTGTACCGGCTATGATCGGAGCCTCCTTAATGGTGGATGGTACCTGGTTTGCTACCGGTGTTTATAATGTGGAAGAATTTAATCCAGATCCATTTATGGAATTATTAAATATCCATGGTTTACCTTGGGATGAGCAGCACAATATCACTTTACCACACGAATATTAAGATGACTTTTTATCCTTCGATTCCATCTCCTTGTTTTGTATTGGAGGAAAATTTATTGATTGCTAATTTAGAGCTTTTAAAAAAGGTTCAAATTGAAGCGGGTGTCGAAATTATATGTGCCTTAAAGGGTTTCTCCTTTTACCATGAATTCCCTTTAGTGAAGCAGTATTTAGCAGGGGCTACTGCCAGTTCTTTACATGAAGCTCGTTTAGCTTTTGAAGAGATGGGCGTGCGACCTCATGTTTATTCGCCTGCGTATTTAGAATCAGAATGGCAGGAATTACTCACTTATGCGGGTCATATTAGCTTTAATTCTTTGAATCAATACCATCAATTTACAGATAGGGCTCATTCTGCTGGAATTTCCTGTGGGCTTCGCATAAATCCAGAATATGCCGAGGTGGAAACAGACATGTATAATCCCTGTGTGGCTGGTTCTCGTTTAGGTATTCGACGCACTGATTTAGGAGATCTGCCAGCAGGAATTGAAGGTTTGCATTCGCATACACTTTGCGAGAATGATTCTTTTGTTTTGGAACGTACCTTAGCTGTGATAGAAGAGAAGTTTGGTGACTTATTGCCTTCGCTTACCTGGTTAAATCTAGGTGGTGGGCATTTAATCACCAGAGAAGATTATGATGTGGAACATCTAATTGGACTGTTAAAAGGGTTTCGCGCAAAATACCCTAACCTTCAAATTATTCTTGAGCCCGGTTCAGCTGTAGGTTGGCAAACTGGTTTTCTAAAATCAACTGTCTTAGATATAGTTGAGTCAGCTGGTATTAAGGTGGCAATTTTAGATGTTTCTTTCGCAGCCCATATGCCAGATACCTTGGAAATGCCCTATAAGCCTCGCATACGAGGAGCTAATTCAGAGCCTGAAGGAGGAAAGCCTACCTATCGTTTTGGTGGAATGACTTGTCTTGCAGGGGATTTTTACGGTGATTATTCTTTTGAAAAAGAATTGCAGATAGGGGATGAAATCATTCTAGAAGATATGATTCACTATACCATGGTAAAAACCACTACTTTCAATGGGGTAAATCTTCCTAGCATTGGAAAAATTGACAAAAAAGGTCAATTTCAATTGTTCAAATCTTTCGGATACGAATCTTTTAAAGATCGTTTGTAAGTGTGGAGAAGATCGGGCTCGAACCGACGACCTCTTGCATGCCATGCAAGCGCTCTAGCCAACTGAGCTACATCCCCATTAAAAGTTAATTTTTACCCCTACACCGCCTTGAATGTGTAGAAAAAATGGATTTGGTAAAAGTTCTGTATATAAGCCTAGTTCTGCAAAGAAGGACAAATTAGGTGCGTCGATCGGAAAATATTCTAAACCCGCGACACTTGCCGCTCCTAAACCACGTTTCGTCTCAGGGAATAGGGAATTATCTGTAAATAAATTTCTGGATACAAATTGAGGACCCGCACCATAATAGTAATGTAAATCTGAATTGACTAAAGTAGGGCGATGCCATAAATAAAGGGCATTCAAGGAGAAGCCGATGTTTTGAAAGGTGCCACTTTGATAGGAACGATTAGTCCCCCAAAGTCCCCCATACGACCCAAAATTAAATTCTACCGCATTCTTTCCACTCGGTAAATAACGCTTTATCATAAAACCACCTGGTTCTCCTACTCGGAAACCTGCCGCCCAATCTTTCATTTGCGCCTTCGTTTCAGCAATGCAGCATACAAATAAAAAGAGTAGACTTAGTCGTTTCAACATCTTAAGCAGAATAGAATTGAGTGATTAGTTCAACTAATTTATCGTTTTCTTCTGATATCCCAATCGTTATCCGAATTGAATCTTCACATAAAGCGACATTACTACGATTTCTAGTGATTAATTTAGAATCAATCAAATAATGGAATAAGTCAGTTGCTTTATTAAAGTTCACTAAAATAAAGTTCGCATCAGACGGATAAATTTGAAGAACGTCCGATATGGTTGAAAGTCGATTTATTAAATTGGCTCTTTCTGCTAGAATTAGATCGACTGATTCATCTTTAAACTTAGTATTAGCTAAGGCTTTCACTACAATTTCTTGCGTAGCACCCCCAATGTTATACGGAGGTTTAATTTTATTGAGTAAACCTACGATGGTGGGATTTGCGAAAGCCATGCCTAGGCGAAGGGAGGCTAGTCCATAGGCTTTGGAAAGAGTTTGCAAAACAATCAAGGAGGGATATGTAGCTAATTCTAATAAGAAACTAGGCTCATCGGAAAAATCAATATAAGCCTCATCGATGATAATAAATCCCGATTTATAGGATTCAATTAGTGTGTAAATATCAGACCTAGTAAGCTTATTACCAGTCGGATTATTAGGTGAACAAATAAATAGTAAGCGCGTATTTTTGTCAATGGACTGGAGAATACCAGCTACATCTAATTGATAATCTTTTTTAAGACTAACTTTTCTTTGTTCAATGTGATTAATCGAAGCACTAACCTCGTACATTCCATAGGTAGGAGGGCAAAGGATGATATTGTGTACACCTGAACGACACGTCATGCGCATGATTAAATCGATGGCTTCATCAGATCCATTTCCTAAGAAGATTTGATCAATATGGCAGGATTTAATACGGGCTAATTGCTCTTTAATAGCTAATTGCAACGGATCTGGGTAGCGATTCCAATTTTCAGAAAGTCCTGATCCTAACGGGTTTTCATTTGCATCTAAAAACACACCCTCTTTTCCCTTAAATTCGTCTCTAGCTGATGAATAGGGTTTTAGGTTACAAATATGTGGCAATATGAAAGCTTCGAAGTTCATATTTAGTTTAATCTAATTTTAACAGCATTCGCATGAGCTTGAAGAGATTCGGCCTCTGCCATATCAATGATTGTATTCCCCAGTTGTTCTAGCCCTTTTTTCGAAATCGACTGTAAGGTTATTTTTTTCGTAAATGAATCTAAGTTTACTCCGGAATAAGCTCTTGCAAATCCATTAGTAGGAAGCGTGTGGTTCGTGCCAGAAGCATAATCACCAGCTGACTCTGGGGTATAATTACCTAAGAAAATGGAACCTGCATTTCGAATTTCATCAGAAAAATCCTCTTCATTATCGCAGGCCAGAATTAAGTGTTCGGCAGCGTATTCATTTAATAAGTCGATAGCGTCTTTTTCATTAGCTACCAATACAAATTTGGAATTAGCTAAGGCTTTTTCGGCCATCTCTTTTCTGGGCAGAGAAATTAACTGTGATGAAATTTCTTTCATCGTCTCTGAAATAATTTCAG
>CAMDSI010000056.1 GCA_945906915.1 Spirosoma fluviale
AGCTTTCCTAAAAAGCGAACAAAACCACGCGGAACTGCCGTTTTATATTCAAACCAAAAATCAAATAAATCCCCTAATAAGAATACATCTTGCGCATCCGACTGGACTTGATCTAACCAGTTAACTAAAGCTTTCTCTCGTTCCCTTGATGATAATTCATCTGGAAATCCCAAATGAAAATCGGATGCGAAATACACTTTTTTCCCAGGACTGAGATCTAATTGAATCATATAAAAAATAGGGGTACCCTGTGAGGCACTCCTGTTAATTAACTATCTGTAGCTTTAGGCTTTCTAGCTCTTGGCTTCGCAGCCACGTCTTTAGTGACTACGGGCTTTTTTGCCGGAGCCTTTTTTACCACGGGCTTTTTAGCCACCTCAGCTTTTTTAGGCGCATTCTTTTTCTCCTCAGCTAAATCGCGCTCATCTTTTGCATCTTTTCGCTTCTTCTCTGTTTCGCCTTTGATAAACTCTTGGTAGGAAGTTAATTGCTCAAATGGACGCGGGCCTACTAGTGCCTCTAAATCACTTTGGAATAATACCTCTTTTTCCAATAATTGCTCGGCTAAAATCGTCAATTTATCTTTCTTCGATGTCAACAATTTCTTCGTTCGCTCATACGCTTCCTTGATGATTTTACGAACTTCTTCATCTATTTCCCGCGCCGTCGTTTCAGAATAAGGCTTATTAAACTGGTATTCTGAACCTTTCGAATCGTAGTAAGATATATTACCTAATTTCTCATTCATACCATAAATGGTCACCATGGAATAGGCTAATTTAGTAATACGTTCTAAATCGTTCTGAGCACCGGTAGAGATCTTACCAAAAACGATTTCTTCTGCTGCGCGACCGCCTAAAGTCACACACATTTCGTCCATTAGTTGCTCCGTGCGATACAAGAATTGCTCCTTAGGTAAATATTGTGCATAACCTAAAGCAGCGACACCACGAGGCACAATCGACACCTTTACTAAAGGATTCGCATGCTCTAAGAACCATCCGGCAATAGCGTGACCAGCTTCGTGGAAAGCAACAATTTTCTTCTCTTCAGGAGAAATCAATTTATTTTTCTTCTCTAATCCACCTATCACACGATCCATCGCTTCTTGGAAGTCATCCATATCCACTGCCGTTTTAGAACGACGTGCTGCGATTAATGCTGCTTCATTACAAACGTTGGCAATCTCTGCACCGGCAAAACCAGGAGTTTGAGCTGCAAGCTCTTTAGGATCGGTATCAGCTGCTAATTTCAAAGGCTTTAAATGCACTTTGAAGATTGCCTCACGTCCGATAATATCAGGTTTATCAATCGAAATTTGACGATCAAAACGACCTGGACGAAGCAAAGCTGGATCCAATACATCTGGACGGTTAGTTGCCGCCATAATGATAATACCAGAATCGGTAGCAAAACCATCCATTTCCACTAAAAGGGAATTCAACGTGTTTTCACGCTCATCGTTTCCTCCTGGCATAGAACCACGACCACGGGAACGACCTACCGCATCAATTTCATCAATAAAGATGATACAAGGCGATTTTTCTTTTGCTTGCTTAAATAAATCCCGGACACGAGCTGCTCCAACACCCACAAACATTTCAACGAAATCCGAACCAGATAGCGAGAAAAACGGCACACCTGCTTCTCCAGCAACTGCTTTCGCTAATAACGTTTTACCTGTACCTGGAGCGCCTACTAATAAGGCTCCTTTCGGAATTTTACCACCTAAATCGGTGAATTTTTTAGGGAATTTTAAGAACTCCACAATTTCTTGAATCTCTTCTTTGGCCTCATCTAAACCAGCCACATCATCAAAAGTAATCTTCACTTTCGATTCTCCTTCGATTAATGTCGCACGTGAACGTCCAATATTAAATATTTGACCGCCACCTCCAGCTCCACCACCCATGCGGAAGAATAAGAAGTAGAAGCTTAATCCCATCAAAATAAAGAAACCCCAGGTACCTAACCAGTCCAAAGGACCTGTTCTAGTCTCCGGAGAAGCCATAACCTGCTCATTTCGCGGGAACGTTTTCTGGCGATCTTCTAAGAATCTTTCAAAGCTCTCTTTTGAATTTATTTCGAATTCAAAGTGAGGAACTTGTGCCGTAGGCACTAATTTCTGAGTCGTATTTTTCTTAAAATATTTCGGAATATAGGCTGGCTTAAGACTTACTTCGACTATTTTATCATTCACAATTATGACCTTCTCCACCTCTTTTTGAATCAACATCGACTCAAACTGCTTGATCGTGATAGGCTGCAATGTCGTTTCTTTCGAAAAGAAAAACATACTAATAACTGCGATGACTAAACCTACGACCATCCAACTTTGGAACCCTCCAGCTGGTTTCTTAGGCATTCTTGGTTGTAAGCCAGAGCGCTTCGCATTTTTGAAATTGTTACCTTGTTTGGCCATTATATATTTTTATAGTTGGGCATTAAACACCTAGAAAGGTGCAAAGGTTCTAAAAATTAAAAAATAAAATTAATCTGGGAAAACCGTGAATTTCGCATCCCCCCACAACTCTTCTAACTTAAAGAAAGCACGTTTATCCTTCAAGAATACATGGACAATTACGTCGTAATAATCCATCAAAATCCACTCTCGGTTTGCTTTTCCTTCTACCGCACGAACGTGAATTTTACCTGATTCCCAAACCTCTTTATCCACTGAATCAGCAATCGCATCAATTTGCGTATCTGAAGTACCTGAACAAATCACAAAAAAGTCCGTAAAAGCATTGTCTACTTTACGTAAATCCAACACCGTAATTTCCTGTGCTTTTTTATCCTGCATGCCTTTTACCACCCAGCTCACCATTTCTTCTGACGCATCGACTTTATTAGCGACTTTCTTAAGAGTTTTACTCATAAATGTTTTTTCTGTATTAATTTGTATAACAAGAAACCAATAACGAATAAAAATCTAAATTTGTTCTTGTAACCCTAAAATTACAAATAATAATTGAACAATTACCAAGCCCCTACCCGCTTCGTTGGCAAAAAGAGTAAATATCTAGACATTTGTCCATCGACAAATTCTGTGGCCTTTCAAGAGGCTTTAAACGAAGATTTACCGGAGGGGTTTGCCTGGATTGCGGGCCATCAAACAGCAGGACGAGGTCAAAGAGGGAATACCTGGGATACGGAACCGAACCAAAACCTAACCTTGTCTATTTTACTGCGACCTCCGCACCATTTATTGGACAAACAATTCTATCTGAGCAAAGCCATTGCAAACGGTATTTTGGCCGGATTAGAATCCTGGTCGCGAGCAACGCAAGGTGAAAGTTTCAACTTTGAAATAAAATGGCCTAATGACATCTACCTTGATGGCATTAAAATGGGAGGCATCTTAATTGAAAATAATTTTCAAGCTGGAAAGTGGAGTTTCTCCATCATTGGAATTGGATTAAATATCAACCAAATTCTATTTGAAAATATGAGAGGCACTTCCCTTCGATCCTATTTGGACCTAAAGCAAGCCATCTCACTGCCCGAAATCTATGATTATATCTCACAAGGTGTGGAAGAATCATACACCCTATTCACCGGGGAGCAATTCGAAAAAATCGACGAAATCTATCACGAAAGATTATTTAGGCGCTTGCAATGGGCTCCATATGAAGCGTCAAATGAAAAATTTACAGGAAAAATTTTAGGCGTTAATGAACAGGGATTATTAGAAATTGAAAAAGAATTCACGGTAGAATCCTATGATTTGAAGGAAATAAGTTTTATTTTTCCTTCCTAATTTACCTCTAAACTCGATTCATGATAACGCATTACCAAAGCAATTTGGAGAATTTTCTACATTGGGAAAATCACACTCCTGAGACCCTATATTTAAGACAACCCCATGGAAACCAATTCATTGACTACTCCTATTCTGCTGCTGCAATCGAGGTAAGAAAAATAGCTAAGTTCATTCAAGATACGCTAAAAAAGGGTTCAAAGAATGTAGGTGTTTTGTCTAAAAACTCTGCCCATTGGATTATGGCAGATTTAGCTATATCGGCGGCAGGAGCTATTTCGGTCCCTTTCTATGCAACTCTAACTAAGGACCAACTAAATCAGGTACTGGTCCATTCCGAGTGTCAAATTTTAATCGTTGGTAAATTAGATCATTGGGACAAAATCAAAGACGGAATTCCGGCGAACATCTTACTTATTCATACGCCCGAAAGTACAGAAAGATCTGGTACGCAGTGGTCAGATATTGTTGCAAGCACCTCTGAGATTTCGACGCTTCCTAGTCCCAATTCCACTGATATTGCCACCATCGTTTATACATCAGGAACTACTGGTATGCCGAAAGGCGTAATGATTACTTACGGTGGAATAGAAGCTGGAATTAATATGGCTCGAGAAATTGCCTTATTAGACCTTCCTAACACACGATACATCTCTTATTTGCCTTTGTGTCATATCGCAGAACGAAATTTCGTTGAATTTTCAGCGACAGCTGCAGGTGGAACCATTTATTTTGTTGAAAACCTAGATACCTTTTCTACGAATTTAGCCAGCGCCAGACCTACTCATTTCTTAGCGGTTCCACGTATTTGGTCAAAGTTTCAAGAGGGTATTTTACTGAAAATAGGAGGCCAAAAGAAGCTCAACCTTCTATTGAGCATTCCCATTGTCAAAAACATCATTCAGAAAAAGATTCAAAAGGGACTTGGCCTTGATTGTGCTAAACTAGCTGTGACCGGTGCAGCACCAATTACAGAGGAGCTTCTATTATGGTTTCAAAGACTGGGCATCTTTATACAAGAAGCTTATGGGATGACAGAAAATATGGGTTTAACCACGCTTATGCCACGCGATCAAATCAAATTAGGAACAGTCGGCCGCATTCATCCCGATTGTGAAACTCGGATTGATTCTATTTCTAATGAAATCCAAATGCGTGCTCCCTACAATACGACAGGTTATTTTAAGGAGCCCAACCTAACTAAGGAATTGTTTACGGAGGATGGTTGGCTAAAAACAGGGGACCAAGGCAAATTGACTACAGATGGGTTTATTTCCATCATTGGACGCATTAAAGATAATTTCAAAACAGCTAAAGGGCATTATGTTGCCCCGGCGCCAATTGAAAACAAGTTAAACACTCACGAATACATTGAACAAGTCTGCGTTGTAGGCGTAAATCTGCCTCAGCCGATTGTTCTAGTTGTACTGAGCGCATTAGGGAAATCGAAAGATCGCTCAGATATCCTTAGCACCTTGCAATCCCTTCGCGAAGAAGTCAATCCTGCATTAAAAAATTATGAACATTTAAAGAAAATGGTCGTAGTGCAGGAAGATTGGACCATTGAAAATGAATGCTTAACTCCTACCATGAAGATTAAACGCCCAAGTATAGAGAAAAAATACGAGGCCAACTTCGAGCCTTGGTATGCTAGCCAAGAGACGATTGTGTATGAATAAATCGCTCTAAATGACTAAATTGCGAGGTGAAGTCAATCCGCCTCCTTTTAATTCTAATTCTCTACTTGTTTCTCACGGAAACAGCGAAGGCGCAATACATCATAGTAGATAGTGTCATTTTTAAAGGAAACGAGAAAACGAGAGATAATATCCTTCTGAGAGAATTAGACTTCCTACCTGGCGACTCTATTTTAATTTCTGAATTAGATAAACGATTAGAATTCAATCGCCGCAAACTGACCAATACGAATTTATTTATTTGGGTAAAGGGGGATTATCACCAAAATAAGACTGATCACATCAAAATCACCTACGAGTTCTTAGAACAATGGTATATTTTAGGCTATCCCATTTTTCAATTAGCGGACCGAAATCTAAATGATTGGTGGTCAAGAGGGCATTCGATGGAGAGAACCATCTACGGAGCCCATTTTATCCACAATAATTTTAGGGGGAGGAATGAGAGACTCAGTTTTAAAGCGGAGACTGGCTTTACACAACGTTTAGAATTAGGTTATTCTAATCCTTATATTGATACAAAAAAAACACTGGGATTAGGAGCTGCGCTTAGCTATACTACTAATAAAAACCTTTCTGTCAGGACCATAAATGACACCTTACATATTTTAAGTAGCAATAAAATTCTTCGTGAACGATGGAGCGGAGCATTAAGTCTTCGAAAACGTCTCAAGTTTTACGATTTTCACTTTGCCGAGATACGCTACAGTCATTCGGTGGTAGCAGACACCATCAGACTACTAAATCCAAATTATTATTACAAAGGGTCGAATGAACAAAACTTCTTGCAATTAACGTATGCCTACTCCTACGACTTTCGGGATTTCGCACCCTATCCTTTAAGAGGCAAAAAGATTGATTTAGCTTATAATTTTTATGGAATTCTAGCACAAGATGCCCTCAATTATTGGGACCTAAAAGCCTCCATTGCGTATTTTTTCGATATGGGATCTAATTTTTTCATTACAACACAATGGAAAGCCAAGATTACGCAAGAAAACAAAAACATCCCCTATGCGAACTTGCAAGCACTCGGATATGGAAATGATAATGTGCGCGGCTATGAATTAAACGTCATTGATGGTACCAATTATTTACTTTCTAAAAACACGTTTAAATACCAATTATTTAATAAAATCATTCCGATTAAATTCATTCCTTACAAGCAATTCAACCAAATGCCGATTGCGGTTTATCCAACCGTATTTTTTGATTTTGCATACGTCTACCAACCTAATCCAGAATTGACCTCGACGCGCTTTGCTAATCGGTGGATTTATGGCATGGGACTGGGTTTTGACATTGTCACCTATTATAATTTTGTTTGTAAACTAGGCGTCCCCATCGTAAATGGAGGAAAATCGGGCTTAGTGGTAAGTATTGGAAGGGAATTTTAGACAAAAAAAAGCCGATCAAAGACCGGCTCATTTTAAAAATACCTAACCACTAATAATCTTATATGTCTTTAAGGCCTAAACCCTTTAAATCCTATATTTTTTTCAAAAATAACATTTTTTATTATCATTGACGAAATTCATTTATTTTTGACTTATAAAAAAATCTAGTCTTATCTCTGATTATATGAAGAACCCACTAAATAAACAAATTGTTTCATTTTTGGCCCTATTATTTTTTTCTTCCGCAATCATTTGCCTAGAATCATGCAACCAGGATAAGCAAAGTGAAAATACAGATAGCGCTCAAACGGAAACCATCACGGCTGCTTGGGAAGATAGTGGAGATTGGGTGCAGAAACTTTCTTTGAGCCCGAACAAAATAATCAGAAATACGACCTGGGGGCAAGACTTTAATTCTATTCAAGATTCCTTAGACTTAGCTGAAGCACAACCAGTTAAAGGCAAATCGTATACCCTGTATTTTGATGAATCTGATTTAAATTTTAGCGATATTACCTATATCCCCAATGACCAAAATAAATTGCAAGAAATCACTTTTGATATCTTTGTGGATGCAAGCGAAGACGTACAACCACTAATTGAAAAATGGAAAAGTTATTTGGATGCGAAATTTAGCGCTTCAGAAGTAAATGGAAAAAAAATCCTTTGGACTAAAAATAAAAATACCCGAATCGAATTAGAGAACGTGAGCACTCCTAAGGACCCGGGCATAAAAATCAGCTTTAAAGCCGCTAATTAAATTTTATAAATCCAACCACGCGTATCTTCGATTTCGCCTAAACGAATTTGGCTGATCTCGTTGAATACTTTAGCCGAAAAATCTGACTCTTGGCGCGCTGGCAATTCATAATCCTTTCCATCAAAACCAATCGTTTGGATAGGTGCAATAACGGCAGCGGTTCCTGCTCCAAAGGCCTCAGTCACAGCACCTGAACTAATCCCTTCAACTAGCTCCTTTACGGATAAAAGTCGCTCCTGCACTTCAACACCCCAATCTTTGGCAATTTGTATTACCGACTTACGAGTAACACCATCTAAAATGGTGTCACCTGTAGGCGCAGTTACTAGAACTCCATTAATGATAAACAGTAGATTCATTGTGCCTGCTTCCTCTACGTATTGGTGTGTCGCTGCATCTGTCCAAATAATCTGATCATAACCGGCTTTATTCGCCTGAACAGTTGGATAAAGTGAACCTCCGTAATTTCCTGCATTCTTCGCAAAACCTACTCCCCCTTTTGCGGCACGAATAAATTCTGTTTCCACCCGAACACGCAATGGCTTTGTATAATACGAACCTACCGGACAATTGAAAATAATAAACTTATAGGTCGTGGAAGGAGAAACTCCTACATATTCATCCGTCGCAAACATGAAGGGACGGATGTATAAAGAGCAACCCTCTTTTTCTGGAACCCAAGCATTATCCAATTCGATTAATTGCTTTAAACCTCCTAAGAAAATTTCTTCAGGAACTTCTGGCATACACATACGAAGCGCTGACTTATTAAAGCGTTTCAAATTTTCTTCTGGACGAAAGATTAATACCTCTCCTTTTTTAGAACGATATGCTTTCATTCCTTCAAAAATCGACTGGCCATAATGAATCGACATCATCGCAGGCTGATAAGACAATGGGCCATAGGGCTGAATTTGGACAGATTTCCAAGCTCCATCCGCATATTCAGCGACGAGCATGTGATCAGCAAAACTTCGGCCGAAAGCCAAATTGTCAAAATCCACCTCGCTTAAGCGAGATGTAGGCGTTTTTTGAATGGTGATTTGCATAAAGTTTTGTTTCTACTTGCCTGAATTCCAAGGTATCTCGGGGATACCAAGTGAATGGTGCAAATAACGGCACATCATAAATAAGTAATCTGATAATCTATTCAAATAAGCGATCGCAGTGGCATAATCTTCTTTTTCTTCCACTTGAACCCAACGAATTAGGCTTCGCTCTGCTCTGCGACAAACGGTCCGAGCTATTTGAGCAGCGGCAATGGTGGGATGTCCACCAGGCAAAATAAAGAAGCGCATCGGTGCTACTTTACTATCAATTTCATCAATCATCTCCTCAATCGCGACTATATCGTGTAGAGAAATCAATTTCATATTCCCTAAATATTCTTTGGAATCACTCGCCACGTGGGCGCCTAAAACGAATAAACTCGATTGAATAGATTGCAAATTAGATGCTAACTCCTTGTCTAGCTGACAGATCAAAGCACCCAGGTGGCAATTTAATTCGTCGATATCTCCGATAGCATCCATGCGGACGTCGGATTTAGACAATCCTTTTCCATCCGCTAAGCGCGTAAATCCACCATCTCCATTCTTCGTATAGATTGCCATTATATAAGGTATATCTACAAAAATAATAGAAATAAAGATTAGGTCGGTATGAATTTCAAAACTAATTTTGCAGACATTTTAATCAACTATGTCGATAGATCATTTTGCATCTCGAGTTTGGCGAATTTTGTCCATGTTGGCGTTCGGAGTCTCCTTACTTTTTATTTACCGAGGACTGCCTGATCCGACAGCGGTACATTTCGGAGAAACAGGTCGAGGGGATGGATTTTTGCCAAAAGAAGAAGTCTTCTACCTAGTAGCGGGAATCAGTACTTTATTAAATGTTTTGGCCCTCTTATTGATTAAAACCATCGAAAAAATTCCATCAGAAAAATGGTCACAAATCGTAGCTGTTTTTGCTGAAAAAGGCAACGAAACAATTAAAAGCACCTTTGTTAACTGGTTACATTTCTTTCCTGCCATCATTAACACCTATTTAATCTTAGTAATGAGAGCATTACTAATGCTAAATGACGAAAGAACTAACCAAACAGATTATAGCTATTTACCAGCCTTAGGCATTGTCTTCTTATTGCTTTGGCTGATTTATTTACCGATTCGATTATTCACAAGCCCTAAATTCGAAGAAGAACTATGAGTATTCAAATGCCGAATATTCCCATTCAGGCCTTTGATTATTCTTTACCTGAATCGAAAATCGCCCAATTTCCTTTAGCAAACCGACACGATTCTAAACTATTAGTCTATTCTGATGGCCTTATTAAGCACGAAGCATTTCTAAATTTAGCAGATCAATTGCCTGAAAATGCGCTATT
Organism: Spirosoma fluviale; assembly: GCA_945906915.1. Lineage (GTDB taxonomy): Bacteria > Bacteroidota > Bacteroidia > Cytophagales > Spirosomataceae > Aquirufa > Aquirufa fluvialis_D. The sequence continues at coordinate 10,004 of CAMDSI010000056.1, forward strand.
AATTTTCAATAATACCAAAGTCATTCCAGCACGTATTCCTCTCTTGAAAGAAAATGGCGTTGCGATCGAACTTTTTTTATTGCATCCTACGTCCGATTCGGCTCCTACCGAACAATTAATGGAGAGTAAAGGAGAAATTACTTGGGAATGTTTGGTGGGGAATAAAAAGCGTTGGAAGGACGGCGATGTGCTACAAAAAGGAGATTTACGCTTTTCTTGGTTAAATCGAGAGGAGAATCAGATTCGAATTAATTGGAATACAGACCAAAGTTTTGCCCAAATATTAGATGAAATCGGCAAAATACCCCTTCCTCCTTATATGGAGCGCGAGGCAGAACTCAATGATTCCGATCGTTACCAAACTTTATTTTCGGAAAAACTCGGAGCCGTAGCCGCTCCCACAGCCAGCTTACATTTCTCCAATGAGGTTTTAGCCGATGTAGACCGACGCGGAATTCAAAAAACATATCTAACCTTGCACGTAGGAGCCGGCACTTTCTTACCTGTAAAAGAAGATGACGTAGAAAACCACCCCATGCATCGGGAACAATTAGTCTTTACCCCTGCCTTAATTGAAACATTATTAGCACATAATGGACCCTTTGTTCCTGTTGGAACCACCTCATTACGTGCTTTAGAAAGTTTATATTGGAGTGGAGTTTGGCTACATGAAAAAAGACCTTTAGAAAATGAAACATTACTTATTCCTAAAGAATTCGCTTACGAAAAGAGAGAAAAAAGCATTTCGATCAAAGATTCACTCGAAGCCGTTCTTACCTTTATAAAGTTTCAAAAGCTGGAACATTGGCTAGCAGAAACGGAAATATTAATTATGCCGGGCTATACCCTACATTTCTGCGATGCCCTCGTCACCAATTTTCACCAACCAAAATCAACCCTTTTAGTATTGATTGCCACATTAATTGGCGATGATTGGAAGAACGTATATGAGGCTGCTTTAGACAACGAATACCGCTTCCTTAGCTACGGGGATTCCTCTATATTATATAAAAAGCAGGATATTTAGTATTTTTGCATAAAATAATACATTATGACAAATTTCATTGAAGAATTACGTTGGAGAGGGATGTTACACGATATGATTCCTGGTTTAGAGGAACAGTTAGCCAAAGAAATGACGGTGGCTTATATCGGTTTTGACCCTACTGCACCGAGTCTTCATATTGGAAATTTGGCAGCAATTATGCTTTTAAAGCATTTTCAACTGGCTGGTCATAAGCCCATTGCTTTAGTGGGTGGAGCTACCGG
>CAMDSI010000057.1 GCA_945906915.1 Spirosoma fluviale
AATGAATTGAGGTTAATCGATAACACGATTAAGTTTAGAATGTTATATTAATATGAGCACCTTTTTTACACCCGGCCCTGCGGCCTTATTTCCTACGGTTCAGTCCCATTATATGGAGGCTTTTCGCTTAAACCTCGGTTCGATTTCCCATCGTTCCGCGGCTTTCCGTAAGATTTACCAGCATGCAGACGAGCAATTGCGCGAATTATTCGCCTTGCCTAAAAGCCATGCCGTTCTGTTTACAGGTTCTGCGACAGAGGTCTGGGAGCGTATTTTAATGAATACCGTAGAGCACGAAAGCTTTCACTTAGTGAACGGGTCTTTTTCGAAGAAATTCTTCGATTTCTCTAAAGACTTGCACAAATTTGCGAATTCGATGCACAAGCCTTTTGGCGAGGGTTTCGATGCTTCTGACGTAGAAGTGCCGGAATATGCGGAATTAATCTGCTGCACGGCGAATGAGACTAGTTCCGGTGTACAAATGAAGGCAACTGAGATTCACAAGATTAAGAAGGCGAATAAGGATAAGTTTGTGGCGGTGGATATGGTTTCATCTGCGCCTTATCCGAATTTGGATTTCGGTTTAGTGGACTCCGCGTTTTTTAGCGTGCAAAAATCGTTCGGAATGCCGGCTGGTTTAGGCGTTTGGTTTGCGAACGAGGCGATGCTGGAGAAAGCAGAGCGAATGAAGAAACACGACGGCATTGTGGGGACCTACCACTCGTTACCAAGCCTTTGGGAAAACTATAAAAATTTCGAAACGCCAGAAACGCCTAATGTGATGGCAATTTATGTGTTAGGCAAAGTGGCGGAAGACTTTAATCGAATCGGCGTAGAGAATATGCGCAAAGACACGGATAAAAAAGCCAAAGCTTTGTATGATTTCGCAAAGAAATCAGACAAATTCGAGATATTCGTGGAGAATGAAAATCACCGTTCAGCGACCGTCATCGTGTTAAATTGCAAAGAAGGTAGCTCGAAAGTGATTTCTACGATTAAAGAAAAGAGCGATATGATTTTAGGGGCCGGATATGGCAAATTGAAAGAAACCCAAATCCGTATCGCGAATTTTCCAGCAGTAAATATGGACCAAGTTCAGGCTTTAATAGCTGAATTAGGCGCTTTATAATAATAACCTAGAACTATGAAAAATTCAGGACCCATTCGGTGGGGTATCTTAGCCTGCGGTGGAATTGCCCGCAAATTTGCAGACGATTTAGCCTTTGTAAAAGACGGTTATCTAGCCGCAGTTTCCTCTAGAGAAATTTCCCGTGCCCAGGAGTTTGCGTCCCATTACGGGCCAAATATCAAATGCTTTGGATCTTATGAGGAGATGTTATCTAGTGGCGAAATCGATGTCGTTTACATCGCGTCCCCGCACGGATTGCACCACGAACACACCTTATTGTGCTTGAACGCAGGCATTCCAGTCTTGTGTGAAAAGGCATTTGCCATTAATTCGAAGCAAGTAGCGGAGATGATTAAAACCGCGCGCGAAAAGCAGATCTTCCTAATGGAGGCTTTGTGGACGCGTTTTCATCCGTCTATTGTGAAACTTCAGGAGATTTTAGCGTCAGGGGTGATAGGTGATATCGTTCATCTGACAGCAGATTTTGGGTTTCAGGCGGACTATATTCCGGAGGCGCGCTGGTTTAATCCAGCTTTGACCGGCGGATCCTTATTAGACATTGGTATTTATCCATTATTCATCTCCAAATTCGTTCTCGGAAATCCCCTAGAAATGAAAGCTACGGGTGTGATGGCGCCTACGGGTGTGGATATGAATACCTCGATTGCCTTGAAATATAGTTCAGGCGCGACAGCCACTTTGTTCTCCACCTTTGCTACGAAGACCGATACGACCTGTGAAATACATGGAACGAAAGGAAAAATTCATATGCATTCCCGTTTCCACGAGACGAAAGGAATCACCGTGACGATTCACGAGACTGACGCTGAAACGTTCTACGAAACAGAGCGCCTAGGCTGGGGATACAGTTACGAGGCGGAGGCAGTGCAAGCAGATTTGCGCGCAGGTCGCACAGAAAATGCCTTGATGTCCCACGCATTCAGCACAGAGTTGATGGCTTTATTAGATGAAATACGTTCCCAAATCGGTTTAAAATATCCTAATGAATAAGATCCTACTTTTCCTTTTCTTGTCTTTCAGCGTATTCGCACAGAAACCTCAGAATCGCTTCGAAAAAGAAATCCTTGCCTACGAAAAACAGGATTCCATTGCCATGCCGGCGAAAGGAATGAAATTATTCATTGGCTCTTCGAGCTTCCGTTTATGGAAGACGTTTGATGCGGATACCAAGGGAATGAACGCCTTGAACCGGGGCTTTGGCGGAAGCACATTAAAAGAGGCCTTGTATTATTTTGATCGCATGGTCGCTACATACCAGCCTTCCTGGGTGTTTATGTATGAGGGAGATAATGATTTAACTAGCGGCCAAAGTCCGGAGGAGATCACCACCGCCTACGAAGAGTTTTCAGCGCGTTTAGCCAAGCAGGTTCCTGGGGCTAAATTAGTTTTCGTTTATGCTCGACCTAGTTTAGCTCGTGAGGCCTTGAAAGCCAAACAACAAGATTTGAATCAGCGAATTACGGCGATTGCAGCGAAGAAAAAAGGGCATTTTGTCATCGATATGCATTCGCCCTTTTATAACCCAGATGGGACGTTGATGCAAGATATTTTCGTATCGGATCGTTTGCACCTGAATGAAAAGGGCTACGTGATATTTGCGAAACAAATACAAAACTTCATTCATCAACATGCCAAATAGTGACATTTTAAAAGGTGATTGGTTGCCGAATATTTCGGTGGACTGTGTCATTTTTGGGTTTCAAGAGAATCACTTAAAGGTCCTTTTGTTGAAATTTAGAAATAACGAAGTCTGGTCTTTGGCAGGTGGTTTTATTGGGAAACAAGAGGATGCGGAAGATGCAGCTAAACGCGTTTTGTGGCAAAGAACCGGGCTGGAAAATATTTATTTACAGCAGTTTCATACGTTTGGAGATTTAAAGCGAAATATAGGTGCGATTGAAAAGCATCAAGAGATAAATTTAGCGATGGGTCGCTCTAATGATGATCTAAAATGGTTATCGCTTCGGTATATTTCGATAGGTTATTATGCCTTGGTAGATTATTTGAAAGTGAAGGTTACTTTAAATGAGTTATCTGACGAATCCGCTTGGATGGACGTAGATCAGATCCCGGCTTTGTTTTTAGATCACAACGAAATCATTAAAACAGGTTTAGTGCATTTAAGGAGCTCGATTTATACAAAGTTAGCTGCCTTTAATTTATTGCCGGAGACATTTACGATGTCAGAATTGCAAAAAGTCTATGAGACGATTTTAGGGAAGGAATTAGTTAGAACGAACTTCCAACGCAAGATGTTGAGCTTGGATATTTTAGAGCGAATCGAAAAGAAATATTCGGGTGGAGCGCACAAGGCCCCTTATTTATACCGTTTGGACAGAAAAAAAGCGGAGGCTTTTTTGAGCTCCGCTTCGTAATTCTATTATCCCATATTGTGGTAGACATTTTGCACATCTTCGTCTTCTTCTAGACGTTCGATGAGTTTTTCCACATCAGCCACTTGCTCTTCTGTTAGTTCTTTTGTCTCGTCTGGGATACGCTCGAAATCGGCTCCCATTAATTCATATCCTTTTTCTTCTAAGAATTTTTGGATACCTCCAAAAGCCGTGAACTCTCCGTAGATGTTTATTTGATTCGTTTCCTCGTCTAAGAAAACTTCATCCCCACCTAGGTCGATTAGGTCGAATTCTAATTCTTCTAGATCAATTTCTGGTCTTGCCGTTATTTTAAATACAGATTTGCGCGCAAAAATAAAGTCTAACATTCCTGTGGTTCCTAAACTTCCACCACATTTTGTGAAGGAGGAGCGAATGTTTGCTACGGTACGGTTGATATTGTCGGTCGTTGTTTCTACAAGTATGGCAATACCGTGTTGTGCGTATCCTTCGTAAACGATCTCTTTATAATCTTCTTGGTCTTTCGAAGTAGCGCGTTTGATGGCACGTTCTACGTTTTCCTTCGGCATATTTACTGCCTTCGCGTTTTGGATAATCGCACGTAAACGGGAATTCGACGCTGGATCACCACCGCCAGCTTTCACAGCAATCACAATATCTTTACCGATTTTAGTAAAGGTTTTGGCCATTTGACCCCAACGTTTGAATTTTCTCGCTTTTCTGAATTCGAAGGCTCTTCCCATAGTTCTGTATTTTACATTGCAAAAATAAAACAAGCTGATTGAATTCCGCTATCTCTGCTAAAAAAAATCCCCCCACAGCACCGCATTCTTAGGTCAGAAATTTGTTTAAATTGCAACAATGAGAAAATCCCTTTTGTTTTTTTTAGTTCTTCTATCTACGGCCATTTTTGCCCAAAAAAAGAATGAAAACTTTAAAATGCACATCAAGCAAAGCACCGGAGCTATAAAAATAGACGGTGTATTAGATGAAAATGCGTGGTTTCAAGCAGCCGCGGTGAGCGATTTCATGATGTGTAATCCCTTCGATACACTTTGTGCTCAGCTCAGAACGGATGTGAAGATGGCTTACGATGATAAATACATTTATATTTCAGCGGAATGTTTTTTGAAAGAACCAGGGGCGTTTGTGGTGGAGTCGATGAAGCGGGATTTTGGCTTCGGGGTGAATGATAATTTTTTAGTTTTTATAGATACGTTTGAAGATAAGACGACGGGCTTTGCTTTTGGGGCGAATGCGGCTGGAGCACAATGGGATGGTCAAATGTCCGAAGGATCAAAAGTAAATCTAAACTGGGATAATAAATGGGAATCTGCGACGACCTATAAACGGGATTCGTGGATTTTTGAGGCTGCGATTCCCTTTAAATCGATCCGCTATAAGGGTAATGTGAATCGCTGGGGGATTAATTTTTCTCGCTATGATCTGAAGGCCAAAGAAAAATCCGCCTGGGCTCCCGTCCCAAGGCAATTTCCAACCGCCGCTCTAGCTTATGCCGGTGTATTGGTTTGGGACACCCCGCCACCTACACCTAAGAAGAATATTTCATTTATCCCTTATGTATTATCAGGGGCATCGGCAAATTACGAAACCAAGGATCCTACTTCCATGCGGAATCAAATAGGGGGTGATATTAAAGTGGCCATTAATTCAGGTTTGAATTTAGATATGACGTTGAATCCGGATTTCTCTCAAGTAGATGTGGATCGGCAGCAGACGAATTTGGATCGATTTGAACTATTTTATCCAGAGAAACGCCAATTTTTCATCGAGAATTCGGATTTATTTGATGGCTTTGGAACGGAAAGCATTCGGCCTTTCTTCTCCCGAAGAATCGGTTTAGCCTTAAATCCGAAGACGGGGATTTACGAGCAAACGCCCATTACTTATGGGGCTCGTTTAAGCGGTAAATTAAATCAGGATTGGCGAATCGGAGCTTTGAACGTACAGTCAGAGCGAATCGATGCGAAGGGGGTTCCTACTCAAAATTATAGCATGGTCGCATTGCAACGTAAGTTATTTGCCCGATCGAACTTTGGTGCCTATATGGTCAATAAACAATCCTTCATCGATACCGATTTGCAGCGTTCAAATGGATTTCAGAACTATAATCGTGATCTAGGATTTGAATACAACTTAGCCTCGGCGGATAATTTCTGGACTGGATCTTTATTTTATGCTAATTCGATTAGTCCATTGCAGAAAGACCGGAGTTTTGCGCAAGCGGCTTCTTTGGCCTATAAAGACAATAACTGGACTTTCTCGGTGAAAGAATCCTGGGTAGGGGAAAATTATAATCCAGAGACCGGTTATGTCCCTCGACTGAATTATTTCCAGGTTCAAACCGACGCAGGAAAGAATTTCTACCCTAAGAATAAGTCGACGAACCTATTTTATACGACACTCTCCGTGATGTCGATGAGCTATTGGAATAACCAAGGTACGTTCACGGACAATACCACCTTCACGTCTTTTGAAGGTACAATGAAAGATCGTTCTACTTTTGGAGCCTACCTTTCCTATGATTATGTAAAATTATTGTATGATTTCGATGCGACGCGGATGGGGAATACGTCCTTGAAAAAGGGAACAGAGCATGATTGGTATGCGGTTAATGCACGGTACATGTCTTCACCCATTAAGGCACTTACCTATTCAATAACCTCTCGTTTCGGTGGTTATTATGGAAAAGGCTTCCGCACAGGTATTACGGCTGATATCGGCTACCGATTCCAGCCTTATGGAAGTGTGTCGGTTGCCTTGGATTATAATGACATAGTAGATGTAGCGATTCCAGGAACGGATGTGATGGCGGCGAAGAGGGTAGGCTCTAATTTTTGGATTATTCGCCCCAAAATCGATATCACCTTCACGAATAAATTATTTTTTGCCACCTTCTTTCAAATCAATCAACAAACAAAAAATATTAATCTAAATGCGCGTCTGCAATGGCGTTATAAACCTGCCTCTGATTTGTTTTTAGTGTACACAGATAATTATTTTCCGGAAATCATGCAAATTCGTAACCGTGCAGTGGTGTTGAAATTAAATTATTGGCTTAATTTGTAATCAAAATAAAACAAACATTCTATGAAAAAGTACTTATTGCTATTAACCTGCCTAGTTTCTTTCTCTGTTTTAGCACAGAAAGCTATTCCTTCACCTCCTGCGGTTGTTTCTCAAAAAGTAGGATCTACTGAAGTGATGATCAAATATGCGCAACCGTCAGCTAAAGGACGTTTGGTTTTCGGAACGAAAGAAGCGAAAGCTTTGGTCCCTTTTGGGGAAGTTTGGAGAACAGGTGCGAACGAAGCGACCACTTTCGAAATTTCAAATGACATCACTGTTCAAGGAAAAACCTTAGCGAAAGGAGTTTATTCGTTATTATCTATTCCTGGTGCGTCTGAGTGGACAATCATCTTTAACAAAGAGGCTAAAATGTGGGGTGCTTATACCTACAAGGCGGCGAATGATGTTTTGCGTGTGAGCGCACGCGTTAGCGAGCATGCCCCTACGGAACAATTCACGATCGGCGTATCTGCGTCAGGTCAAGTGACCTTAGATTGGGAGAAAACGTCTGTTTCATTTTACTTGAAATAAAATCAAGTTCCTGATAAAAAAGCGGCTCAGTTATGGGTCGCTTTTTTTATTGCCAAAATTCGTTTGAAATCCACATTCCTTTGGCTATTTTTACTCGCAATTGACGATAAATAAAGAATATATGAAAAAAGTATTGATAGCAGAAGATAGCTCAGTGATCCAAAATCTAGCCAAGAAGATTTTAGAATTTCAAAATTTTCAGATCCACGCTGTGAAAAATGGTCAACAGGTTTTAGACGAATTAGCGAAGGCTGATTATGATATTATCTTATTAGATATCAATATGCCAGTAATGGACGGTATGGATTGCGCCCGTGCTATTCGTGCTTTAGCAGACAAGAAAAAAGCGGCTATCCCGATGATTGCGATCACAGGAAACGCACGTAACTATTCGATGGATGAGTTTAAAGCCGCTGGATTCAATGATTTCTTAGCTAAGCCATTGAACTTCGATTCCTTGGTTTCTCAGGTGAAAGCCTTAACAGAATAAGCGCATGTCCCCTTCTAAAGTAACGTTTTTAGGAACGGGAACTTCGCAGGGGATTCCGATGATCGCTTGTGACTGCACGGTGTGCAAGTCCACAGATGAGCGAGATAAGCGACTCCGCGTTTCGATTCATGTCGAAATAGGAGGCAAAAGCTTTATCATAGACACGGGTCCAGATTTTCGTCAACAGGTCCTTCGGGCTGGAATTAAACGACTGGATGCCGTTCTGTATACCCACGAACATAAGGACCATACCGCCGGGATGGATGATGTGAGGGGATTTAATTACCACCAAAAATCCACTATTCCTTTGTATGCCCGCGCTCAAGTCATTGAGCAGTTAAAACGGGAGTTTGCTTACGCTTTTGGGGAAAATAAATATCCAGGTGCTCCCGAAATTGATGTATATGAGATCGATGGTACGCCTTTTACGGTACAAGGAATAGCTATTCAACCGATCTTCGTAAAACATTATTATTTAGATGTGCTGGGCTTTCGTTTTGGGAATTTTGCCTATGTGACGGATGCGAATGCAATCGCCCCAGAAGAGCAGGATAAATTACGTGGCTTAGATGTGTTAGTTATTAATGCCTTACGCAAGACGACGCATGTATCTCATTTCACTTTAGCGGAAGCACTCGAAGTGATCGCTGACTTACAACCTAAGCAAGCTTATATCACACATATTAGCCACCAAATGGGGCTGCATGCAGCAGTTAATGAAGAATTGCCGCCTAACGTTTCATTAGCTCATGATGGGCTTGTCTTAAACTTCTAATATGTCCCTACAAGCTGTTTTATTCGATATGGATGGCGTGATCGTAGATAATCTACCCTATCACGTGGAGGCTTGGTTGTTGTTTTGCGAGCGAAACGGAATTCCGTTGACTAAGGGGGTATTTTATAAAGAACTCAATGGAATGAATTCAAAAGATACTTTTGAGTGGTTTTATAAAAGAGACATGTCACGGGCGGAAGTGGAAGTATTAGAAGAAGAGAAAGAATTGCTTTACCGCGCTTTTTATGAAGAGCACCGTAAGCCGGCGAAAGGGCTGTTAGAATTTTTACAAGAATTGCGTTCGAGAGGAATTAAGACAGCCTTAGCTACCTCGGCGGGCCCCGGAAATATTGATTTTATTGTGGATGGTTTAGGAATTCGAGATCAGTTTGATGCCATTATTGGTGGAGCTGAAGTGACGAAAGGTAAGCCAGATCCAGAGATTTATGTGAAAGCAGCGGCTTTGGTGGGCGTCGCGCCTAAGGATTGCTGGGTGATCGAAGATTCCCTTCAAGGAATCGCGTCTGGTCTTGCCGCCGGCGCTCGAGTGGTAGGTATGACGACTTCGCATACGGCGGAAGAATTAGCACACACTCAGGTTATTACACCTAATTTTGTAGATTTGTTTTCTAAAATAGTCGCTCTATGAGAAACCTGTTTATCGTATTCTTATTAACCTGCACGGCATCTTATGCCCAAAAAAGCCGCTATACCATGGAAATGGTACCAGGCAAAATAATCGAGGAATTCATTCCTGAATATAGGGGTTTGAAGCGCGATTTACCGCAAGGATATACAGAGAATATGCGGGCCATTTTAGCGCAAGCAGCAGCGATTAAATTAGATGCGTCGACGCAAACGAATGCATCCGCAAATATTGTTTTAACCTATGAAACAGCACCTCCAGCAGATGTGAAGGTTGTTTTCGAGAAGGCAGCTGCCGTCTGGTCTACTGTTTTTTCTTCCGATGTGCCTATTAATGTATATGTGAAATGGGCTTCGTTAGCGACGAACGTGTTAGGTAGTGCGGGAGCGACAGTAAATGTGCGCAATTTTGTGGGAGCAAATCGATTGAATACGTTTTATCCTGTTGCATTGGCGGAGAAAATGTCCCATAAAAACTTGAATGGAACCAATGCAGATATTGTAGCGACGTTTAATTCGGACTTTACGGCCTGGTATATTGGGATAGATGGAATGCCTACTATTAATCAAATCGACCTTTATTCGGTTGTTTTACATGAAATTGGGCATGGTTTAGGATTTATCGGTCAGGTGGGCGTGGAGGATGGGAAAGCTGGTTATGGCTATCCTGGGATATTTGATCAGTATATGGTCAATGAGGCGAATGTTGCCTTGACGGATACGAATAATTTCAAGAATCCATCAGCCGCACTTTTTACGCAAGTTACCTCTGGAAAAATCAACTTATCTTCTCCATCTATTTTGCAGAATAATGGAAGTCCTGGGAAATTATATACACCCTCCGCATATTCGGCAGGGTCGAGTATTTACCATGTGGATCAGGTGAAATACCCGGTAGGGGATGCAAATGCCTTGATGACACCCCAAATTGCGCGTGGTGAGGTCACGCGAAGCATTGGTTCGATTGTGACGTCTGCTTTCAATGATTTCGGCTGGTATTCTTCGAACCTGATGGGCGAAGAATATGACGACACCGAGGATCAGGCATCGGATAAGGTCTTTTCGGTGAAGGTATATTCGGATACGCTTTGGGACGAATCGTCATTAAAACTCTATTTAGCCATCAATTCGACAATTTTTAGTCCTATTTCCGCTTTTACAAAAGCAGGAAATACCTATTCGTATACCTTGCCTAAGAGTGCGTCATCGCGAAATATCAAGTATTACTGGTATGCAAAGGAAAAATCAGGTAAGAAATTTGTGACACCGGCGGAGGCACCTATTGTTTCCGGCACTACACTTGGGAGCTATTTTGAGTTCAATATCGCGCCAGATACAACGAAGCCGATTGTTTTGTATGCGAATCCGTTGAAGTATATTTTCACCTCTCAAACCTCGGTTGCTTTACCTACGCTCTTAGCGTCGGATAATATCGGCATTGATACCATCTATATGGAGTATTCCATTAATAGCGGGGCTGCCCTTCGAAAGGGTTTTAAGAAAGTACCTGGCTTGAGCTTTAGTTTTACAAATAGTTTTGAATTCGCGTCTGGATTATTGAAGGCGGGTGATGTGATTAAATACCGTATTTTCGTAAAGGATAAGGCCAAAACAACGAATACCGTCATCCTACCCACTACAGGAACATACGAATTTGCTGTGATAGGTTTACAGGCGGCTGTCGCTAATTACCAGCAGACTTTTGATACACCTCCTACGAATGATTTTTATTTAAAAGGCTTCACTTTTGCGAAGCCATCCGGCTTTTCAAATACTGGATTGCATAGTGAGCATCCTTACGCGGATGGTACCGAGGAATCCTATAATGGGGCTGGCGGATCTGATAAATTTACGAATAATGACGCTGTTCTATTGAAACCGATTACACTTCGAGCGGACTCGTCTAAAATCTATTTTGATGAGGTTGTGCTGGTGGAGCCAGGAGAAACCGGAGCGTCTTTCTTAAATACAGATGGTTCAGTTAATCGCAGTTTTTATGATTACGTTACCGTTCAGGCTTCGAATGACTTAGGTAAAAATTGGTATAATTTAATCGATGGCTGGGATTCGAATTTTTCTACCATTTGGTTAAGTGTATACAATGCTAATTTGGA
>CAMDSI010000058.1 GCA_945906915.1 Spirosoma fluviale
GCTGCCGATGCGGCTCAGATTCGTGGAAGCAAGGATCGATTCACCATGTTAAGCTGGGCGTCGCCTATCTATTATGCCACGCAGGGCTATGCGATTTTAGACAATGCGGAGATGCCAATTGTATCAACCGATGCTTCGAAAAAGCCCAATGATAACTTTGTCGATCAATTAAAGCTAAATGCTTCTGCGGCAATTGATTATTTAGTTTCTTTAGGTGTGGGCGATCGCAAGCGTATGGCCGTGGGTGGTCACAGTTATGGTGCCTTTATGACCGCGAATTTATTAGCGCATACCGATTTATTTAAAGCGGGTATCGCGCGTAGTGGAGCCTATAACCGTACGTTGACTCCGTTTGGTTTCCAAAACGAGGATCGCACCTACTGGCAAGCACCTCAATTATACTTTGAAATGAGTCCATTTAGCTATGCAGATAAAATCAAAGAACCGATATTATTAGTGCACGGCGAGCAAGATGATAATACGGGTACTTACCCCATTAATTCGGAGCGCCTTTACGCGGCTTTGAAAGGAAACGGGGGAACGACTCGTTTTGTCTACTTGCCTTACGAAGCGCATAGCTATCGAGGAAAAGAGAATGTATTACACTTGCTATGGGAGCAATTCCAATGGTTAGAAAAATACGTCAAGTAAAATAGGGTTAAAAAAAAAGAGGGCGCCCCGCAGGGGCGCCCTCTTTTTTTATCTCTACTCTATAATCTCTACTCTGGTGAGATTACCAAATCTTAATTCGATCTTCCGGCTTCTTGTACAGCTTATCACCTGCTTTCACACCGAAAGCTGTGTACCAAGCGTCCATATTCACTGGAGCACCGATCGTACGGTATTGGTTAGGCGAATGAGGATCTGTTAATACTTGTTGAGCCTCTGTTTCAGGAAGAGATGATCCTCTCCAAACTTGCGCCCAAGCCAAGAAGAAACGTTGGTCTGGTGAGAAGCCATCGATTTTCTTCGTTGACTTTCCTTGCTTCGTCATTTTGAAAGCTTCAAAAGCCATATTCAAACCACCTAAATCACCGATATTTTCGCCCATCGTTAATTTACCATTGACGTGGATGGTGTCTTGAACCGTGTAGGCATCAAATTGCTTGCCTAAAAGCTCTGTTCTTGCTTTGAATTTAGCTAAATCGTCTTTTGTCCACCAGTTACGTAACGTACCGTCTTTGTCGTATTGGCTACCTGAATCGTCAAATCCATGTGACATTTCGTGTCCAATAACCGCTCCGATTCCACCATAGTTGATCGCGTCATCTGCATCAGCTGCGAAGAATGGGAATTGTAAGATACCTGCAGGGAAAACGATTTCGTTCATCACAGGGCTGTAGTAAGCATTCACCGTTGGTGGCGTCATGCCCCAGCGGCTTCTATCGATTGGTTTGCCTAACTGAGCTAAGTTTTCTTGGAAGACCCAAGCACCTGCGCGGCGAATGTTTCCATAGTATTCAGTGGCTGATATTTCTAAACCATCGTAGTTTTTCCATTTGTCAGGGTAACCGATTTTAGGAGTGAAGGCGTTTAATTTTGCCAAAGCCTTTTCCTTCGTCTCAGCGCTCATCCAATCTAATTTGTTGATGCGTACAGCGAAAGCCTTACGTAGGTTGGCTACTAATTCCACCATTCTCGCTTTCGCTTCTGGCTTGAAGTATTTAGCTACGTATAATTGACCTAAAAGTTCACCTAAGGTTCCGTCCGTCATAGAAGACATACGTTGCCATCTTGGGGCTTGTACTTTTTGGCCTGATAATACTTGAGAATACGCAAAGCTAGCTTTCACGAATGGAGAGCTTAAATAGCCTGCGCTGCTGCGTAAAACATTCCAAGTCAAATACGTTTTCCACGTATCTACAGGCGTTTCAATTAACATTTTGTTAACTGTTTCGAAGAATTTAGGAGCACCTACTAAGATGGAATCAGGAGCAGATGTACCAAAGTCTTGGAAAGTCAACGCCCAGTTAAATGCTGGTGTCTTTTGATTGAAATCTGCGAAAGCATACTTATTATATGTTTTGTATGGATCACGCATTTCTACACGAGCCATTTGAGCCTCGGCTAATTTTTTCTCTAATTGGAAAACCGTTTCTGCATTCGCTTTCGCTTGAGCCTCCGGAGTTCCTGTCAAAGTAAATAGCGTCGCCACGTATTTTTTAAATGCCTCTTGAATCTTTAGGCTACGCGAATCATTCTTTAAATAATAATCGCGATCAGGAAGGGAAGTTCCACCTTGACCTAATTGAGGTACCATTTTCTCTACATTTTTGCGGTCTTGACCGATGTAGAAGCCGAATAAAGGGGATGCTGTACCCGATGAACGTAAACGAGCAATTTCAGTCACGATTTGAGACTTGAACTGCAATCCTGCAATGTGTTGTAAGTCCGCTTGAATAGGAGTGAATCCTAGTCTTTCGATCGCTAAGCTATCCATAGCGGCAGCATAGAAATCCGCGACTCTTTTTTCGATTGAACCAGCGGCAGCTTTCGTGTCTTTGGTCTCATCTAAAATTGTTTTAATCGCATTGATATTAAAATCACGCAATTGATTAAAGGCTCCCCAGCGAGTTTCTTTGGCTGGAATTGGATTTTTCTTTACCCAAGGACCGTTGGAATATTCCACGAAGTCATCTCCCGCTTTTATGCTAAGATTCATATTATCGCGATCAATAAATTTTCCCGGTTTTTCTTGCGCATAAAGGCTGCTTGCTGTTAAAACAGTGCAGGCAAGGACGAGTTGTAAGTAATTATTTTTCATGTGAAAAAGGTTGATGTGACATTAAATTAATTAATTTAATGTATCTAAACTACCGATATGAAGAAATTGTTAAAATTCTTGACCTGCTTTTTGGTTTTGGGCTTCTCTGTCAATGCCCAAAAGCCCATGTCACATGAGATAATGATTAAGCTTAAAAAAGTGGGAGCCCCCAAGATTTCGCCAGATGGGCGCTTCGTCATTTATTCTCGCATTGAGACATCCTATAATATAGACGAACAAACTTCCGACCTGTGGATTGCCTCTGCAGATGGTTCTTCTGAACCTCGTAAATTGACAAATTCAAAAGGAGGAGAGGATAATTACCAATGGTCAGCCGCCTCAGACAAGATTTATTTCATCGCAAAACGCGATGGCGACGAAGCAGCGCAACTATATGTATTGCCTTTAGCCGGAGGTGAATCCCAACGACTAACTTCCCTTTCTACCGGAGTGAGTGATGTTAAATTCTCGGCAGATGGTTCACGAATCATTTTCTCTAGCCGTGTTTTTCCTACGGCTTTCACCGATTCAGCTAGTAAGAAATTAGCGGATGAAAAGAAAAAAATCAAAACCAAAGCCCGCGTCTACCAATCTTTCCCCGTGCGCTATTGGGACGCTTGGTTAGATGAAAAACAAGGCCATATATTTACAATGGATCTAAAGTTGGGTTCAAAGCCGGTGAATTTAATGGCAAATGTTTCACTCGTGAGTTCCCCAGGATTTCGATTAGGTGGCTTTAATTTTGGGCCAGATGGCAAATCTGTCGTATTTGTGGCCACCACAGAATACAATACAACTGCCTATCAATCCGCGAAATCGAATATATATACGGTTAGTATAGCGGGAGGTAAAGAATCTGTTCTTGTCAATGATGAGACTGATTATTCAACTGTAGAATACACAGAGGATGGTAAATACCTACTTGCGACTGGATCTTCGATTGGGAATAAAATCTATTACTTGAATCGCATGTATCGTTTTGATGCGTCGTCTACGTCTGCCAAAAAAGAACTAGCCGCCACCCTAGATCGTCCCATCAATGATATGGAGATCTCGGGATCATCTGTTTTTGCTAGTATTGAAGATCAAGGGGTAGATCGTATCGTGGAAATTTCTGTGGCCGATGGTTCTATAAAACCTGTTTTAGGATCGGAATCTGGATCTTATACAGGACTAAGTCTTTCTTCCAAGCCATCCGTTTTTGCCTATCAATACCAAAATGTGGCATCTCCGCCAGAGGTGTGGGTATCAACTAATGGTGCTATAAAAGCAATATCAAAGGCAAATGACGCAGTCTTAGCTGGTTTAGATTTACCTAAGCCGGAAGTGATTTGGACGAAGTCATCCAGGGGAAAAAATATCCGCTCGGTCGTATTGAAACCAACAGGTTTCGATCCCTCGAAGAAGTATCCTTTGTTTGTTTTAATGCACGGTGGGCCAGCAAGTTCGTTTAAGGATGTGTTCGGATACCGTTGGAATCCCTATATTTTGGGCTCCGCAGGCTATGTTTTAGTGATGACGGATTACACGGGTTCGGTGGGTTATGGCGAGAAATTTGCACAAGATATTCAGTTTGATCCCTTCAAAGGACCAGGCCAAGAAATCCAAGAAGCCGCTGCAGACGCCATCAAACGATTCTCCTATATCGATGGAAGTAAGCAAGCTGCGGGAGGTGCGTCATACGGAGGACACCTAGCGAATTGGATGCAGGCGACAACCTCACATTATAAATGTTTAATCGCACATGCAGGTTTAGTGAACTCGGAAGCGCAATGGGGAACATCGGATGTGATTTGGGGTAGAGAATTAATGAATGGCGGAGCTCCTTGGGTACCTACCAAAACTTGGAAGGAACAAAATCCTATGCGATTCGCGGCAAACTTTAAAACCCCTATGTTGTTGACTGTTGGGGAGAATGATTTCCGTGTTCCTATTAACAATACCTTAGAAAACTGGAGCATTCATCAACGTCTTCAGATTCCAAGTAAGTTAATTGTCTTCCCTGGCGAGAACCATTGGATCCTAAATCCAGATAATTCGAAGTTCCATTATTCGGAAATTCAGGGTTGGTTAGCGACGTATTTAAAGTAATCAGTGGACAGTAGTCAGTGGACAGTATATTATCAGCTGCCCACTGATTCCTGATTACTGACTACTGATTACTGACTACTGTAGTTTAACCATTTCCCCCGTCCTCACTGACTCATCACAAGCAAAGGCAATGCGCAAACTATTTACGGCATCTTCTACGTGATCAGTTAAATCGATGCTTTCATTTATGGCCTGGAGGAAATAAGATTGTTCGCGATCGCAAAGACCTTGGTGATCGGGTTCGTCTGTTAGATTAACCCATTCATCATCGCGGGTAAATTCATTTTTCGAATCGATGTCTGCGTGATGCACGCGAAGGGATTCCGTTTTAGTATGTGATTCCACATCATCTGATTTTCCTTCACCCCCTGCATTTTTAGCGACGATGGAAACGGAACCTTTTGGCCCAAAAACATCTTTCACGAAATACGCATTCTGCGAGATCATCGGTCCCCAACCAGCTTCGTACCAGCCCACGGATCCGTCTTCGAAATGGATTTGAAGCTGACCGTAATTATAATTTCCTGCTGGAATATCTTCCGTCATTCTCGCACCGATGGCAGAAACGCGAACGGGCTTAGAGCGCGTCATTTGGCACATTACATCAATATAATGCACTCCGCAGTCCACGATAGGGCTTAAGGATTTCATTAAATTCCGATGCACATCCCACATATATCCGTGCGATTGTTGATTGAGGTTCATTCGCATCACTAATGGTTTGCCCATCGTTTTCGCGATCTCAATGAATTTAATCCAAGAGGGATGGTGGCGTAAAATATAGCCCACGACTAGTTTTTTGCCGCTTTTCTGCACCGCATCAGCCACGCGAATGGCACCTGCTAACGAATCTGCAATGGGTTTTTCTAGGAATACATGACATCCAGCCTCTAAAGCAGCAATGGAATAAGCTTCGTGGGTATCGGGGTAAGTGGAGATGCAAACCGCATCGGGTTTTGAATCTGCAAGTGCGCTATAGTATTCGCTGTAGAGCTTTTGGCCACCACCTAATGCTTCATTCAAGGTTTCTTTACTATTTCCGGGAGAAACGAGACCACAAATTTCAAATCCAGCTAGGTTTTGGTAGGCTTTCGCATGAGAGGCTCCCATGTTTCCGCAGCCCACTACGAGTACGCGTATATTTTTCATGTTAATCGATTTAGACCCTTAAATTAGGAAGAATGATTAGAATAATCGAATCTTCGCCTTTACAAATTATGCGCAACCTCCTAATTTTGATCTTACTTAGTTCGTGGGGCCTTCAAGCCCAAAACAAAACGGGCATCACCGGGAAACCAGACACCTCTTTTGCCAATTATTCTGCCTGGCAGAGTCTGTTGAAAGAGGATTCCACGGTTCGCCTAGCCAAATTTCAAAGTTCAAAGAGCAAAGAGCAAAGTTTTGTCTACAAGACGCAGGGTACCCGGAAACTGGTAGTAGATGAATATGCGATTTCCACCTCGCGCGTGCTGCCTACTTTGGTGTTTTTTCACGGCGGTGGATGGAGAACAGGGCATCGTTCGCAACATATTCCATTGGCGAAAGCTTTAGCTGATCGCGGCTATCGCGTCTTTTTAGTGGAATACCGCTTGTCCACCGAAGCCTTATACCCAGCTGCTATGTTGGATGCGCAAGCCGCCTTGCAATGGGTTTCGAAGCGGAAGAATGTGGGAAAAATATATGTGGCAGGTTATTCAGCAGGTGGCCAAATGGCCGCACTTTTGGGATCAGTTCAAGATGAAAATACCTATGGTAAAGGAGTCAAAGTCGCAGCAGTAATTGATATAGATGGGATTTTGGCCTTTATTCATCCGGAATCAGGGGAGGGGGACGATAGTGAGCGAACATCGGCGGCGACCTATTATTTCGGTTATAATAAAGTAGACGGAGAGGCGATTTGGAATGAAGGTTCTGCGCTGAGTCATGTTTCGGCAGGGGATCCACCTGTGTTATTCTTGAATTCCGGTGTGGAACGTATGCATGCGGGCAGAACTGATTTTATGAAAAAAATGGCATCGAACGGCATTCATACGGAATATTTTACCTTCGAAAAATCACCGCATACCTTTGTCTTAATGAATCATTGGTTCGATCAGGTCGTAGATCGAATGGATCAATTTATGAAGAAATTTCACTAAAATAAGTTATTGTATCAACAAAATACATTAACTTTGATTATAACCTCTAAACCTATTTTTATGAATTCTAGAAGAAGATTTCTTCAACAATCCAGCGCCTTCTTAGCCGCTAGTGTTTTAGCTCCTCATTTTTTGTCAGCTCAATCCTTTACTAGTCGTCCGGTAGGAATTCAATTGTTTACCTTTTTTGGGAAATTTGATCAAGATGTAAAGGGAAATCTTCAGAAAATTGCGGATTTAGGTTATTCAGAAATTGAATCAGCCTTCAGCATGTTGCCAGGCTACTATGGTATGACGGGTAAGGAGTTTATGACTTTGAATAAAGATTTAGGGTTAAAATGGTTATCTCATCACGTCGGTGGGGCACCCATGAAGCCTCGTCCAGGCGCAGATATGTCTCGTTTTCCTAAGATGTTGAATCTGCGCGACGATGCTCAGAAGGCTGTAGATTTAGCTGCTGAAGCAGGCGTGAAATATTTAGTGTGTGCGAATACGCCGATCGAGACGAAAGATGAAGTTTCTGCTTCGGTGCTTACGTTAAACAAGGCGGCAGAATTAGCGAAGAAAGCAGGACTAGTTTTCTGTTACCATAACCATGATGCAGAGTTTAAAGAAGTAGATGGCCAAAAAGCCTTCGACGTATTTACCTCCCAGGTACCTGCCGATTTGTTGAAATTTGAAATTGATTTGGGTTGGGCTGTAAAGGCAGGTGTGGATCCCGTGGAATTGTTTAAACAACATCCAGGTCGTTTCCCCTTATGCCATATTAAAGACCTAGATGCGGAGTTTAAAAATATTCTTCCCGTGGGAGAGGGAGTAGTGAACTACAAACGCATTTTTGAAGCGGCAAAATCAGGAGGACTTGAGCACTTCTTTGTTGAACACGACTTCCCAAAAGATGCCTTTGAAAGTCTTCGCATTAGTAAGAAGGCTTTGGACATAATATTATAATCCGCCTATTGTTTTTTAGTGTTTAATGATTGAATTTAGAATCTGGAAAGACATCCCCCATTGGAGGATGTTTTTTTATTTTAAGACATAAAATTGATAGGGAGCGAAAGTTAAATGCTCGTGATCCATTCCGATCGATATTATTTTGTCAGACCAAAGGTCAATCATCTGATTCGCTCGTTCTCCGTACGCTCCTAACATATAATACGTTACCTCTTGCGGCTCTACACCGAAGTTGAATAGAAAATACACTTTCTCTCCATTCAAATACCGCTCAAAACCAATGATCGAGTTATTATGAACCTCTAGCCAATGGATATTTTTTAAATCGGCAAGCACCTTCAAGGATTTGCGCAGCTTGATTAGTTTCTGTAGGTTAGTAAAGACTTTATTCTCCACTGTATCCTTTTTATCAACTGCCGCATTTTTCTTCCAATCAATTATAGGACGATGCATCCAACGGTTATCATAGGATTTTCCTGTATCTTTTAAATAGCTATAGTCGTTCGTATAGGCTGCTTCATCTCCGTAGAATAACATGGGAACACCGCCCACGAACAAACTCTGCGCTTGCATCAAAGTTATTTTATCAATCGAAGTCTGAATGGCCGATGCATTTTTCGATGCAATCGCTTTTTCTAGTCCGCAAAGGGAGGCTAAGGAGCCGGAAATTCGAGCATCCTGTGTTTTGGGATTAATCGCAAAAAGTGCTCCTGTAGCCGGAGACTCCACTCCACCGCTATAATAGTTTTTAATATAAGACCGGTGATCATAGGGGCTATAACCTGACTGTTCGATCATCCAATCATCATAACCTAAACCGATATCATCATGGCAACGGGTGTAGGTTAACCAAGTGGCCCCTTTCGGCTTGCGCAGTAATTCATTTTGTGCTAAACGCATCACGCGAATATCCCCCGTTGCGAGAGCATCCCATTGAACCGCAATTGGGGTGGCATTATAGGCAAAATCACATTCGTGTGTGGCAAAACGACCAGTCCCAAAATATTCCATAATCTGAGCTGGAGCCACAATCGCCTCACCCAAAATGGCCATTCCCGGTGTAGCTACTTCAACACACATTTTAATTAATTGCAATAATTGATGTGCTTCGGGTAGGTTTTGACAAGTCGTACCCATTTGTTTCCAAATAAAGGCCGGGGCATCAATTCGCACGACATCCACACCTAAATTCGCATAATAGAATACGTTCGAAAGCATTTCCACGAAGACTTTGGGATTCGTATAATTCAAATCCCATTGGTAATGGTGGAAAACGCTCATCACCCACTTGTCTAATTTCTCGTCGTAGGTGAAACTACCAGGCGAGCTTTCAGGGAATATTTCCGGCATCGATTCTTCCATTGCATCAGGAATGCGACGGTCATCGTACATATAGAAATAATCTTGGTATTCTTTTATTCCAGCCTTCGCTAGTTTCGCCCATTCATGGTGATGCGACGTATGATTAAGTACAATGTCGATCATCAGGTACATATCCTTTTGCTGCAATTCCTGTTGGAATGTGCGCAAATCCTCAATTGTACCTAATTTCTCCTCCACCTCGCGAAAATCTTCCACGGCATAACCGCCATCACTTTCTCCTTCTGGACTTTTGAACAAGGGCATCAGGTGTAGAAAATTCACTCCTAGCTTTTCCAGATAGGGGATTTTCGAAGCCAAATCGTTAATCTTTCCTGCAAAACGATCTACATACAGACTCATTCCCACTAGGTCCTGGCTCAAGAACCAATTCTCCTCTTGCTGTGCCTTCACCTCATCGCGCTTTTTTAAAGCGGGACTACGGTCTTCATAAGCTTGAAAAATTGAATTGATTAATTCCGCAAACAATGGACTATCTCCGTAAATCGCTCTGAAATGCGAATGGATATCATCTAGATTAGCCGTCAAACGTTCTTGAAAGCTAGCGTCTTTAATTTTATAAGATTTCACAAGCGCATTCGCCTGCTTTTGTAATGCGGAATTGTACACGGTATATTAATTAAAAATACTATTATTTAGGTTCTTGAAAGCTTCCATCGCACCTAGGTATTCGCAAGTTCTGGCTCCTGCCTTATTCGCATTTTCAACCATCTTTTTCCAGGCTAAAAAATCAAGGTCTTGGATTTTTAATCCATCTAATTGGTAAAGTACGGCTCCCACGAAGGCATCTCCAGCTCCTGTCGTATCGACAGGATTTACTGGAATGCTTGGTATCACATAGGTTTTTCCAGCAAGGCCTAATAAAGTGCCTTCTTTACCTAAAGTAATGGCGAATACGCCTGGACAGATGTCTAATAACCTAGCCGTAGCCTTTTCTAAGGAATCTGTTTCCGTAATGAGCATCGCTTCTTCATCTGAAAGCTTCGTAAAATCCGCTTCCTTTAAGAAAATTAAGCTTTGCTTAATAAACGAAGGTATTTTATCGCCGAACAATAAATGTCGGTAATTGGGGTCAAAGCTGATGATTTTTCCGGCTTTTTTAGAACGATCTTTTAAAGAATAATAAGCCGCATTTAAGGGGCCATCTAAAAAAGCGGTGGCAGAACCGAAGTGGACAATTTCCACACCTGCTAAATCAATCGAAGATACTTCTGCCTCGGTTAATTCCGCATCGGCGCCACGGTTAAACACGAAATCACGTTCTCCATCTAACATGAGAGAAACGAAGGCAAAAGTCGTGAAAGATTGTGAGTCTAAGTGAACATGTTTCGTATCCACATGGAATTCTCGCATCACGGAAATCAGTTGACGGCCAAAAGGATCGTCCCCCACTTTAGCACTCAATAAAACATCACCCCCTAAAGCTCCAATCGCCGCTGCCACATTCGTAGGCGCACCACCCGGTTTTTTTAAAAAATGTTGACCTTCAGAAAGGCTAGAGCCTTTATCTGTACAAATCATATCAATTAAGGCTTCGCCTATACAGATGACACTCATGCGGATTGTTTAGATGGGGATGGTTGAATAAAGGCAGTCGCTAGGGCTGCAATGGCTAATAATACCCCTGCAAAGGTAATCGCATTTCTGGGATCGTTGTCTAAAAAATGCTTTAAAATATAACCAAACGATAGATTTTGTATGATCATCGGAATCACAATCATCATATTAATGATACCCATATAGACACCATA
>CAMDSI010000059.1 GCA_945906915.1 Spirosoma fluviale
GTTTTCTCGTCAAAAGTAACGCGTTGTCCCGTGCGATATGCCGCATTTGACATGATAGTTGCGATAGAGTGTTGGTATCCAGCCTCGATAGGAGCATTAGGAGTTTTGCGAGAACGAACGCATTCCATCCAGTTTTTCACGTGGTTGAAAGTTAAAATATCTCCTCCTGTATCTGCATCTGTAGCCACTTTTGCACCTTCAATTTTCATCGTAGGCAATAAGTTCGCTTGTAAGCCCATTGCTTTTGCCTCGCGCTCACGAAGTCCTCCATTGGGAGAGATCATATTCGTGTCTAGGTTTAATTCACCACCATTTGAGTAGTAAATTTCCTTAGTGCCTCCAGCTGAGTTAGAGAAGCGGGAGGTGAATTGAACCTGGAATCCCTTAGTTCCTTTGCCATAATCCATTACCACTGTCATCGTATCGGCATTAACACGACCGTCATTCCATTGGTAGATTCCACCATTAGCTACGACTGAATTTGGGTGAGAAAGACCTGAGAACCAGTGAACGGTATCGATTTGGTGCGACATCCATTGTCCTGCAATTCCAGAAGAATAAGGCCAAAACAAGCGATATTCTAAATATTTGCGAGGATCAAATTTGTCAGCTGGGCGGTTCATCAAGAAGCGCTTCCAGTCAATATCTGATTCTTTTAAAATGCTCGTTAATTCAGGACGTCTCCAGCGAGCTGGCTGATTTACGTTCCACATTAATTCTACCATTTTAATATCACCGAATTTACCCGATTTAATGAATTCGTCGGCAGCCCAATAGTTCTCGCCTGAACGACGTTGTGACCCGATTTGAACCACTTTTCCGGAATCTTTCACCGCCTTTAAAACAGCGCGGTTATCTTCCATCGTTTCGGCTAATGGCTTTTCGGTATAGGTATCGCAACCTGCTTTTACCGCCTCGATGGTGTGTAATGCGTGTTGGAAATCCGCTGTGGATATGAAAACGGCATCGATTCCTTTAGCAGCATACAATTCATCATTGTTTCTGTAAGTTTGGATAGATCCGCCTAATTCTTTTTCTAAATAGGCTTTTCCTTCATCTCTACGTCGATTCCATAAATCTGAAAGTGCGACCATTTCAAAGTTCATTTGTTTCGCTAAAGCCTTGAATGGCGGTACATGTGATGCCCGGTGGCGATCTGAAAAACCGACACAAGCTACACGAACGCGGTCATTTGCGCCTAAAATCTTGCTATAAGACTTTGGACTAAATGCTAAAGTTCCTAGGGAAGCTAAAGCACCTTTGTGGATAAATTCTCTTCTTTCCATTGTTTGGTTTAGTTAATTTCTCTGATTTTGATGTTTTTGTAGAAGACGGAATCTCCGTGCTCTTGGAATAAGATGGCGCCTGAATCTTGTGCTCCAAAACCTGGCCATACTTTATGCTTGCTATGAGCCACTAATACATTGAAAATATTGCTCTTACGTTCGTATTCAATTACTTTAAAGCCGTTTAACCAATGTTGAACGATGTTGTTTGGATAAACAATGATTCGTCCTTGATTCCATTCGCCTATTTTTTTCTGGAAACGACCATCGATTTTATTCGAAGGGATGATGTCATATAAACTCGCTAACGTTCTATTTCCTACCGTTCCTAATTTTGCATCCGGGTGTTTTGCGTCATCTAACACTTGGTATTCTAAACCGATAGCTGACATGCCTGAATTATAGGATTCGTTGACGAAATACTTTACACCCGAATTTGCACCTTCCGTTAATTTAAAATCAAAGGTTAATTCGAAAGCACCGAATTTGTCATTCGTTAGAATATCGCCTCCATTCCCTGATTCTTTTCCACCTGAACTATTTACGTGAAGTGTTCCGTCTTCCACCGTCCAAACAGAGGGAGGAGCTGTTGTCTTAAATGCAGAACGGAAGCCTGTTAAGTCTTTTCCGTTAAACAATAAGCGGAATCCTTGTGCATTCTCCTGTGGAGAAATAGTGTTTAATAGATAATTGTCTACGACTACTTTGTTGTCCAAAGGACGTGCTTGCATATCTTTTCCCGTTTGAATTCGGATGTTTTTCCACATCACCTGCATTCCCGGTTTCATGTCTGCATAAATCGCGTGCACTTGGAAGGCAATGAAACCTTTGGCCGTCATATCATCGACTAAATAGGATACAGGAACCTCGTTTATCCAAGTGCGAATCGTTGTTCCAATTGCCTCGACGCGATAATGGTTCCAAACATCCCCTAATTTAAAGGCTTTCTTCGCCTCAGGTTTAAGTTCGTTTTGTGCTAACCAACCACGTCTTGATTCATCATAGATTCCACCTGACCATCCTCTAGCAGATGGATCGATTTCTGCTTGGTAACCATGCACACGACCATTTTGGTATTCAGGAATAGACAGGCTTCTGAATTGAACGCCTGAATTCATTTTATTATCCACTTTTACATCGAATTCAAGGATAAAATCGCCGTATTCTTGTTCGGTGGCCATAAAGGAATTAGGTGTGTTCGCTACGGTAGTTCCTACCATTACGCCGTCTTTTACTTCATATTTGGCTTGCCCATTCAATTGCTTGAACCCTTTGAAGGTTTTTCCATCGAAAAGGCTGGTCCATTTTTGAGTCTGCGCCTGTAGTGATCCCAACACTAAAAACAAGCTCAAAAAAGGTATAATCAATTTTTTCATAGTTTATTTTGTTTTATTAACAAGGCTTACATCTTCGAAATTTACTCAATTATCTTAAAATAATTTACTTTCTGTAGGGTGGATAATCAGGTCAGGAAAATAGTGCTAATGGGGAAGTATATTTACTAAGTATTCTATTAAATTTGTAGATTAAATTGAAGATTATGCAAAAACAGACCAAAGCCATTCGCATTCAAGCTGAAAGATCTCACAACAGAGAGCACTCGGTTCCCTTATACCTGACTTCCAGCTTTACATTTGAAGATGCGGAACAGGGTAGAGCGATTTTTGCTGAGGAGCAAGCAGGTAATATCTATTCCCGTTATATGAATCCTAATGTGGATGAATTTGTGGGGAAGATGAATATGCTGGAAAATGCTGAGGATGGAATCGCTTTTTCAACCGGAATGGCAGCCATTTTCGCTTCCATGGCGGGTTTATTAAAGTCGGGTGATCACATCGTCGCTTCGAATGCTTTGTTTGGTTCTTGTATTCAGATTTTGACCAAAATCACCTCGAAATGGGGAATCGAATGCACTTTCGTGCCCGGTGCAGATATAAATGCTTGGAAGGCGGCGATAAAACCGAATACGAAATTTTTATTCTGTGAGTCTCCGTCTAATCCTGGTTTAGAACTAATAGACTTAAAAGAATTAGCGGCCTTGAAAGAAGGCAAAGATTTAATTCTAGCGGTGGACAACTGTTTTGCAACGCCTATATTACAAACGCCAATGGATTTAGGGGCAGATTTAGTGATTCACTCAGCGACTAAATACATCGATGGTCAAGGCCGTGTTTTAGGGGGCGTAATCTGTGGCAAAAAGGTCTACATTGATGAAATTCGTTTCTTTGCGCGCCATACGGGGCCATCCATGTCGCCATTTAATGCGTGGGTATTATCTAAAAGTTTGGAATTATTAGACTTAAGAATGCAGAAGCATTCTGAAAATGCGATGGCATTAGCGGAAGCTTTGGAAGGACATAAAGCCTTAAATCAAGTCAAATATCCTTTTTTAAAATCTCATCCACAATATGATTTAGCGAAACGTCAAATGAAGTACGGTGGAGGTATTCTAACTATTGATATTAAAGGAGGATTTGACAAGGTAAACGAATTCAGTAAATTATTGAAAATAGCCTCCATTTCTCCTAATTTAGGCGATTCTAGAACAATTATTACACATCCAGCTTCAACAACTCATGCTAAAATATCTGCTGAGGATAAAGTGGCTTTAGGTATTACATCAGGATTAGTTCGTGTAGCGGTGGGTTTAGAGTCGATCGAAGACTTAAAAGCTGATTTCATTCAAGCCCTTAATCAGATTAGCTAATGTGGGTAGCGCTAATCGTTTGTTTGCTTTTGTTGACTGTAAACGTCGTGATTGGCGTTTATGTGGAGCGGAAGCTATCTGCTTTTATGCAGGATCGATTAGGGCCTATGGACGTAGGTAAATGGGGTTTATTGCAGGTTTTTGCAGATCTGCTGAAGCTATTCCAAAAAGAAGATATAGTTCCTGCAAACGCCCAAAAGCGCTTGTTTCTTTTAGCTCCCTGGATTATTTTCTTATCCATTTTTGGCGCATTTGCAGTCATTCCCCTTAGTTCAGGTACTTTTTTGCAGGGTAGTCAAACCGAAATGGGAATCATGCTCCTTATGGGTATTGTTTCCTTAGATAGTTTAGGGATTTTGCTAGCCGGCTGGTCCTCTAATAACAAGTACTCTCTTTTAGGAGCCATTCGTTCCGCCGCCCAATTAGTTTCCTACGAAATTCCTTTAGGTTTAACGATTTTATGTGTGGTGCTTATTTCCGGAAGCTTAAATTTACAGGACATCTCGTTGCAGCAAGGGATATTTACTTCAGAAACTCAATATCTATTCGGATTAAAAAGCCTAGGTATTGATGTGACACAGGCCGGTGGTTTCTTAAGCTGGAATGTAGTTCGAATGCCTTTATTCTTTTTCTTATTTATCATTTATTTCATCGCCTCCTTAGCAGAAGCTAATCGGGCTCCTTTTGATATACCGGAAGCTGAATCAGAGTTAGTCGGTGGATTTCATACCGAGTATGCTGGAATGCGCTGGGCGCTTTTATTCCTGTCGGAATATGGCATGATGCTTTTAGTGAGTGTTTTAGGAGTTATTTTGTTCTGGGGATCCTGGTATTCTCCTTTTCCTAATATCGGAACTCTTCGCTTAGCGGATTGGACGAATGGAGAACCTGGGACTATTTATGCAACCGTGATGGGCTTTATTTGGATTATGATCAAATCTTATTTGTTGATTGCTCTCCAAATGTGGGTTCGTTGGACACTTCCTAGACTTCGTGTAGATCAACTCATGTATTTGTGCTGGAAGGTGCTGACCCCCTTTGCCCTGATTTTCGTCGCAATATCTGCGCTTTGGTCGCTTCTTATGTAAGGAATCTCCTTAATTTTTTGTTTATTTACACTATTGCGTCTGTTAACCTACATTCTATGATCAAACTCTTACCCAGAGTCCTTTGCCTTGGACTTTTATTTGTCCTTTCGCAAAAAAGCATTGCACAAACAACATCCCTGCCATCTGTTTTCGGAAAAGTAATCGATGCTTCGACTGGTGAGCCTTTGAAAGGCGCTGATATTTCTGTGGATTTTAAAAAATCAGGGGTTACAACCGATTCTTTGGGTCAGTATAAAGTGTATTTGCCTTATGGCGAATGGGTCTTGAAGGTGAGTTATGTAGGCTATAATCCGTATCGTACGAAAATCTATATTAAAGCGAATACCGAATTGAATGTGGAGTTAAATAATGTAACGAAGCAATTAGAAGAAGTAATCGTTTCGAGTGCAGCGACAAAACGTGATATTCAGACACCTTCTTTAGGGGTCACCGTTCTAAGTTTGAAAGGAATCAAGAAATTGCCTACAATGATGGGGGAGGTCGACGTGATTCGTAGTTTACAATCTCTTCCAGGTGTTTCTTCGGTAGGAGAGGGCGCGAATGGTTTGAATATTCGGGGTTCTAATGTAGACCAAAACCTAATCTACATTGATGATACACCTATTTTTAACCCAACGCACATGTTCGGGTTGTTTTCTGTTTTTGCTTCTGATGCCATTCGAGATTTAGAATTATATAAAGGGGGTGTTCCGTCCCGTTTTGGAGGTCGTACTGCCTCGGTTTTGGACATTAAGATGATCGAACCGAATACCGATAAATTCAAAATGCAAGGTGGAATTGGCTTAGTTTCAAACCGAGTAATGGCCGAAATTCCGATCATTAAAGAGAAATTATCCATTTTAGTTGCAGGTCGTTTATCGGTGAATGACTTTATGTTCAAATGGTTTGCGCCTGATTATTTAAAAAACTTGCGTGCAAATTTTTCTGATATAGCGACGAAAATTTATTACCGTCCTAACACGAAAAATACTATTTCAATTTCCACTTATTTAAGTCACGATTACTATCGGGTAGATTCGCTATTCAGTATTGAGAATGTGATAGCGAAGCAAACGTCCTTTAATTATGGTCACTCTAATGCGGCGATCCATTGGAACCATTATTTCTCGCCTAAATTAAACATGATGGTGAGCGGATCCTTAACTAATTATTCGACTAAAACCTTTGCCCCAGATACGGTCAACACCATTGACCTTAAAAGCTCGATTTTGTACCGTAATATGACGGCAAGTTTTGATTATCAGCCGCGGGAGAATCATAAGATGAATTTTGGTGTAACAGGTACGCGTTATGATATTGACCCCGGTAATTTGAATGAGGGAGTTGTTTCTAGAGTGGCGACCGTTAAATTACCCTTAGAGCAATCCTATGAATTAGGCATCTTTGCCGATGACGAGTGGACCCTTAGTCCGAAATTTACCGTGCAAGCTGGTTTGCGTTATTCTCAATATTACCGGATGGGCGCTGGGTCCATTAATGAATATGTGCCAGGCCAAGTACCTTCTTTAAATTCCATTGTTAAAAAGACAACTTACGGTGATGGAGAAGTGATGGCTTCTTATGGTGGTTTTGAACCGCGCTTAACCATGAAGTATTCATTAGCTGAGAATACCACCATGAAATTTGGTTATAATCGTCAACAGCAATTCTTCCAATTATTATCAAATAATACAACGCCTTTACCTACCTCGCGATGGAAAACTGCTGATACTTTTATCAAACCTCAGCAAAGTGATTTCCTTTCTTTAGGCTTGTTTAAAACCTTTAATGAAAATGTGTATGAGGCTTCAGTAGAAACTTATTACCGCGATGTGAGAAATACGTTGGACTTCGTTTCTGGAGCTAATTTACAATTGAATCCGAATATTGAAACCCAATTAATTACCGGTAAAAGCAAGGCTTATGGTATGGAATTAATGGTTCAAAAGAAGAAAGGGGAAGTGTCTGGATGGGTTTCTTATACTTATGCTCGTGCTTTCAACCAAATGATTGGAGATTATCCAGAAGTACAAGCAATTAATGGAGGGGAATGGTTTGCTACGAATTATGACAAGCCACATACCTTTAATATGATGTTGAACATTCAACCTACGACGCACCATAGCTTCTCGTTCACTTTTGCTTATAACACAGGTCGCCCTTTCTCCTCTCCATCTGGATCGTATGAGATTGGTGGCAAGAAATTCCCGGTATTTGCAGAAAGAAACAATGACCGAATTCGGGATTACCATCGCTTAGATTTTTCTTGGACGATTAATAATCCTTCGATGCGTAAACAACGCTGGGAAGGAAGTTGGGTATTTACGATCTACAATCTGTATGGTCGCCAAAATCCCTACTCGGTCTTCTTTAAGTCAACTAAGAATGGTTTGAGAGCTTATGAATTAAGTGTATTTGCCTCTCCATTTATCTCCCTTACCTATAATTTCAAATTCTTGTAATATGTCTTTATCTCTTAAAAATATAAGTTTTTACGTCTTACTCATTGGAATAGTGACTTGGGCTTGTGTGAATCCGATTAAGGATTTTGTGCAAATTGATGCCACCTCCTTCACGACCATCGAAGCTGATATTTCGGACGACGCACAATTAAGTAAGGTGCGTTTGACCAGTTCGTCTAATCGTTTGGTCTCACAATTATCACTTCCTATTTCAAAAGCAGTGGTGTATGTGACGGACCAAAGCGGCACAAAAACAAACTTTACGGAAGGAATTCCTTTAGGTACTTATTATCCTTCAGCCGGATTTAAAGGAGTGGTGGGTTCGACTTATAAGTTATATGTGAAGATGTTAACAGGTCAAACGTATGAAAGTACGGCTGAAACAATGAAAGGGGTGCCTGAAATAGAAAATGCGATTACACGTTTTGAGATCTTTGATCAATATTCTAAAGTGGATGTACGCCGTGCAGGATTTACCGTTTATTTGGATTTCAAGGATATGCCATCGGAGGGCGATTTTTATCTTTGGAACTGGAAAAATTATCGAAATGCAAGTTTTTGCGCGACTTGTACGGATGGAGGTAAATTTGATTTTAAAAAACTAGATTGTGTTCAACCTAAATTCCCAACGGATGCCATCCTTAATTATATGTGTGACGGAAATTGTTGGGATATTAGTACCAATAATGATTTGAATGTTTTCTCCGATGTTTTAACGAATGGCCAAAGAGTTGTGGGCCGTCAAGTGGCTCGAATTCCATTCGATAATTGGACTCCTTATTATTTCCGATTAGAGCAACGCTCGATTACGAAAAATGCGTTTGCCTTCTATCAATCCTTAATCTCTCAAGTACAATCATCCGGATCCCTATTTGATGTGCCAGCTGAAACGCGTTTTAGCTTAAATATTAAATCATTAACTACACCTTCAGAGCGTGTATTGGGTATATTTAACGTATTTTCTGTGCGAAAGAAAATCTTTTATATCGATCGTAGAAAGAATATTCCAGTAGGAGAAGAGCCTATTATTTCCGTTATCCCGGGTGAAACTTATACCTGTCCGCCAGGATCGGTGGGATGCTTGGAAAAGGCGCCTTGTGTCGAATCGCCTATCAGAACAAAAATTACGCCGGAAGGTTGGGTATTCTAGTTTTTTAGGCACAAATTTGTGCTTTAATTAGAACTATGATCGGAGTTTTGTTAGTCAATCTGGGTACTCCAGATGATCCAGGTACACCTAGTGTACGTAAGTATTTACGTGAGTTTTTAATGGATGGTCGAGTAATTGATATTCCTTATCCATTTCGCTACCTATTAGTTAATGGAATTATTGCTCCGTTTAGAGCACCTCAATCTGCGAAGATTTATAAAGAACTTTGGGAAGAGCGTGGATCTCCTTTAAAATTCTATGGTGAAGATGTCTGCGCATCTCTGCAATCAACCTTAGGCGATGCCTACCTGGTTCGTTTGGCGATGCGCTACCAAACTCCTGATTTAAAAACGGCTTTAGCAGAAATGAAAGCGGCGAATTTAAAGAAATTAATCGTCATCCCTTTCTTTCCACAATACGCTTCTGCCACCACGGGTTCTATTTACGAACGCGTGATGGAATTAATGTCGGATTGGCAAATTATGCCTTCTTTTTCGCTGGTAAGCTATTTTTACCAGCATCCGATTTTTGCCAAATACTTCGCAGATAAAGCAGCAAATTACCAAAAAGACGTTGACTTCGATTACTATTTATTCTCCTATCATGGAGTTCCCGAACGACACATTCGTAAAGGCGATATCACGAAGAATACTTGTGTGTTTGGTGCTTGTTGCGAGACCATCACGGAGAAGAATCACGGTTGCTACCGCGCACAGTGCCATGAAACTACGCGTTTGATTGCGAAAGAGATGGGATTGAAACCAGGAACCTTTGGGACCGCATTTCAAAGCCGTTTAGGACGCGATCCTTGGTTACAACCCTACACGGATGAAACCATTAAAAAGCTCGTAAAAGAAGGCAAGAAGAAGATATTAGCGTTCTCTCCAGCCTTTGTGGCAGATTGTTTAGAAACCACCATTGAAGTAGGTGAGGAGTACAAAGAATTATTCGAAGAAGCAGGTGGTGAGCACTGGCAATTAGTCGAAAGTTTGAATAATTCACCAGAATGGGTCGCTCTTTTAGAAGACCTCGTTAAGAAATCATAACATGCTTTATTTAATTTTAACTATTGTATTTTCAGTCTTATTACTGGTGAATTTTCGTGCCCACGCGAAATTTAACATAGATACACGCATTGCTATTTTATTGAATTACCCGGTCTGTTTTTTGACTGGCTACTTTCACCAAATGAATGCCATTCCCTTTCATTGGCCATCTACTGGCTATTCCATGGGAATTATAGGAATTGGGATTGGTTTTGTAATCACATTTCTTTTGTCAGGATATTCTACCGTTAAGAATGGAATGGCGCCCACTTCCTTAGCTAATAATATTTCCTTGGTGATACCTGTTATGGTGAATCTCTTTATCTGGAAAACTGGAGGGGATGTTTCCATTCAGATTATTGCTGGGCTTTTATTATCCTTTGCTGCCATTTATTTCTGCAGCCCATCTGTTTCGGGATCCTTACAGAAACCAGTTATTTGGGCTTTGGTGGCAGTTTTTATCGCCTATGGCATCACCAATACGGCATTTAATTACTTAAATGCGGCGATTGTTCAACAAGTAGGAGGTAGTATTTCTTTTACGTTGATGTTATTATTGGGTTCGATGGCAACGTCTGCTTTAGTGCTAGCGTATTGGACGTTTACAGGTGGAGTGACTTGGTCATTACGTTCTGTTTTAGCCGCTATTCCTTTAGGCTTACCTAATTTCTTTTCGTTTTATTTCTTGTTAAAGGCATTGGATGCTTATCAACAAAACGGTGCCGTAGTTCTAACTATTTATAACCTTGGTGTGATTCTTTTGAGTGCCGTAACGGCCTTGGTCTTCTTTAAGGAGAAATTAACGAATAAGCAGTGGGTAGGGATTGGGTTAGGGTGTGCGGGTATTGCGTTGATTATATTGTAATACACGAGAATTGTGCTGCGCAATAATTCTCTTTTGTATTACTATATAATCAACTCTTATTTCCTCTTTCTCTTCGGACTAAGCCGAAGGCGACTCATTGACCAAGTTGCGAAGCAACGACTAAGCAAGTTGCTTCGCAATTATAAAACGTTAGCCGTTTGCTCCTTAATCTTCTCCAGCTCATCCTTCATATTCACCACCAACCGTTGGATGGTAGAATCATTCGCTTTCGAGCCGATGGTATTGATTTCGCGGCCAATTTCTTGCGCCATGAAGTTAAGTTTCTTGCCGTTTCCTTCTTCTAATATTTCAATGAAATAATCAAGGTGGGTGGCAAGACGTACTTTTTCTTCGGAAATGTCGAATTTTTCGATGTAATAAACCACCTCTTGTTCGAAGCGGTTTTTATCGAAATCTTCTTTCAATCCAAGTTCTAAAAGTGCGTTGCGCATCCTTTCGCG
>CAMDSI010000060.1 GCA_945906915.1 Spirosoma fluviale
AAGGGAATTGGATTTGATCGACGTTTGGTTCGATTCAGGTGCGATGCCTTTCGCACAGTGGCACTATCCATTCGAAAATCAAGACATATTTAAGCAGAGTTATCCGGCAGATTTCATCTCGGAAGGGGTGGATCAAACGCGTGGCTGGTTCTTTACTTTGCACGCGATTTCGAGTATGCTAGAAGACTCGGTCGCGTTCAAAAACGTAGTATCGACGGGATTGGTTTTGGATAAAAACGGAAATAAGATGTCCAAACGCCTAGGCAACGCCATCGACCCATTCTCCACACTCGCTACCTATGGTGCTGATCCAACACGCTGGTACATGATCACCAACGCGCAGCCATGGGATAATTTGAAATTTGATTTAGCTGGGATTACGGAGGTGCGCAACAAGTTCTTTGGCACATTAACCAATACCTATAATTTCTTCGCTCTATATGCGAATCTTGATGGATTCGTTTCTAAGGGCATTAAAGAGGAGGATTTGACGGAATTAGATCGTTGGATTCTATCTAAATTAATGAATTTGATCGCTGAAGTCGATGAGGCATTTGAGACTTATGAGCCGACAAAGGCAGGTCGTGCCATCCAAGATTTCGTTTGCGATCATTTATCTAACTGGTATGTTCGTTTGTCACGCCGACGCTTCTGGAATCCAGAAACGGCAAACCAGGCGATTAACGCCGATAAACAAGCAGCTTATGAAACCTTATACCATTGCTTAGAGACGGTGGCGCAATTAATGTCGCCTATCGCGCCGTTCTATGGCGAGTGGCTATTTAAGAATTTGACGGACAAAGAATCGGTTCACTTAACGCATTTTGCGAAAGTGAATCCAAGCCTGCAAAACCCAGCACTAGAAACCTCAATGGAATTAGCGCAAGGTATTTGTTCGCTAGTTCACTCGATTCGCAAGGTACACCGCATAAAAGTACGTCAGCCTTTAGCACAAGTATTAGTGCCGGTATTGCAAGAATCAGTGAGAGACCAAATCCGTCGCGTAGAAGATCTGATCAAATCAGAGGTCAACGTGAAGGAGGTTAATTATTTGAACGATGCGTCTGGCGTATTAAATAAGAAAGTGAAGCCTAACTTCAAGGCTTTAGGGCCTAAGTTTGGGAAAGATATGAAAGTGGTCGCGGAGGCGATCACGGGAATGTCTGCGGAAGATTTAGCTACCATTGAATCTACGGGGTCTTCAAAAATTCAAGGTTTTGAGATTGCTTTAGCCGATATTGAAATCTTGACAGAAGATATGCCGGGTTACTTGACGGCGAGTGAGGGTGGTTTGACGATTGCCTTAGATAATACGTTGACTCCCGAATTAGTTCGGGAGGGGAACGCACGTGAATTCGTGAATCGTATCCAAAACTTGCGTAAAGATTCTGGATTCGATGTGACGGACAAAATAAATATCCAAGTGCAACGTTCGGACGAGGAATGGACGGCCAGCTTGACTGAATTTAAAACCTATATTTCACAAGAAGTGCAGGCCTTGAGTTTGGAATGGGTGGATTCGGCTTCGACTGAAATTACTTTTGAGGAGTCTAACTTGTTCGTGAATGTCACGGTAGCCTAACAATATGCGGAAACTCACTTGCTTACTTTTATTGCTTTGTGGGTTTTTGCAGGTGTCAGCGCAGGTTTCAGCGCAAAAAGAGGCACAATCCGAATCGTCCTCCGAATCATTGATGGTGGACGGGATGCGCGCCTATATGAAGGAGGATTTTGGCGAGGCGATTCTGGTTTTCGAGAAGCTCGCTAAAGTGCAAACTCAGGAGCCGGCGGTATTTTATTATTTGGCCAAAAGCTACCTCGCCGACAAACAACTCACCTCAGCCCGCGCAAATGCCGAAAAGGCAAATTCATTATCGCCCTATTCCTTCGATTATGGGGTGCTCTACGGAGACTTATTGTTAGCGAACAAGGATTATAAGAAAGCTTTGGATTGTTTCGAGAAGCTCTTGGCTTACGACGACCACCGTTTTGATAATGAACCGGACATGATTCGGGTGAAGCAATTTGTGTATTTATCTAAAGGCGATGAGGCTAAAGATCTTGCAGATAAAAACAAATTCTATCTGCAAGCTGCCGATATAGGCCCCGTTCAAGAGGAACTTTGGGTGCGCATCATCCAACTAGACTGGGAATTAAATCGAAAAGAGCAAGTCGTAGCTCATGCTTTAGAGGCCCTTGATAATTATTCTCGAATGGCTCCCTGGGTTTATCCCATCTTAGGGGATGCCTACCAGGCGCTAGGTAATAATGCTGCATCTGATGAAGCCTTCGAAAAAGCGTTAGCGATAAATCCGAAGGATGATCACGTCCTAAATAATTACAGTTATTTTTTATCCATTAGAAAGGAGAAATTAGTTTTAGCCGATTCGCTTTCTGCGCGTTTAGTGGTAGATCACCCGAAAAATGGAACCTATTTAGATACACGCGCTTGGGTCTTGTTTGAATTAAAGCGCTATGCGGAGGCTCGAGTGGCGATGGAGACAGCGCTGAAAGATCGGGAAAATGTATCAGCCACTTTGTGGGAACATTATGGTGATGTGCTATTTCGTTTACGACAGGTCGATAAAGCCGTGGAGGCGTGGAAGGAAGCTCTACGACTAGATCCGAAGCGAGAATCCGTAGATAAAAAGATTCAAATGCGTCAAATTCCCGAAAATTGAGCTATTTTTGAAATTAAAATACTTCCATATGCGGATTTTTTTTAGTCTTGTTTTCTTGTTTCTGTTAGGTGCCTGTGCTCCTAAGGCGACAGTGACGACTATTCAAGAACCTAAAGTAGATACCATTCGCATTGATTCTACGCCCGTGGCCACAGTTAAACCCGTGGAAATTGTTGATCAACAAGCAACCTCGGACGATTTAAATTTCACTTACTTGAAGGCTAAATCGAAGGTGGTTTGGAAGACAAAAGATAATGCGGACACCTATATCGTAGATATCCGAATGAAGAAGGATAGCATTATTTGGGCGAATATTTCAGTGTCTATGATTTCGGCAGCTGCCGTTTTATTTACGAAAGACCGGATACAATTTTACCATAAGATTAATAACGAATACACGAATTTAACTTATGATAGTTTAAGTACTAGTTTAGGTTTTAAGGTTAACTATGATTTGATCCAAAATATGATCGTAGGTAATCAGCCGTACAAGAAAAATAATACGAGACGGGTCGTAAGGGAAGATGAGAACTTCTTAGTAAAACAGCAGGAGGGTCATGTGGAAGTAAATAATTGGGTAGGGCCTAATCGGAAATTGAAAAAAATATCAGTGAGTGACTTGCCTTCGTCGAACAAATTAACGCTAGACTACGAGGATTTTGCGACGTTGAATTCGGCCATTTTTCCTCTTTCTAGTTCGATTACATTAGATGTAAAAAATAAAGAGAATCAATTTAATCAGACGTTGATTACAATCAAATATTCCAAAGTAGAGCTATTAGAAACTCCTTTGGAATTTCCATTTAAAGTGCCTGCTAAACTTTTAAAGAATTAAACTATTGAAATATTTCGTTTTTATCTTAGGTCTATTATTTACGTTCCATTCTTTCGCGCAGACGGATAAGAAAGCAGCTTTAGAGCAGCAGAAAAAGGATAATTTATCTAAAATCAAAGAGCTTAATTCGATCATATCTCGTACGTCCAAGAAGAAAAAAGCCTCCATTGGGAAGCTGAACGTCTTAAAGGAGCAAATCGGAGTGCAAAAAAAGCAGATCACTGTACTGGAGCAAAATCAACAAATATTAGCAGAAGAAGCCCAAAAATTACGCGAAGAAGGAGATGTGTTGAAAGCGAAATTAGTTCGTTTAAAGAGAGAATATGCCTTGATGATTTATGAGGCTCAGAAATCCTCCACGGTGTATAATAAGATGAGTTTCTTGTTATTTTCGAAGGATTTAGGCGAGTTTGTTAGGCGCTTTGATTACCTCCGCCACTATTCTTCAAACCGTAAAAAGCAGGCTGATTTAATCTTTAAGACGCGTCAAGATTTAATGACTCAGGAGCAAAAAGTCGTTTACAAGAAAAAAGAAGAGAAAAAAGTATTGGTTGAAAAGGAGGGGGAGAAGAAGAAATTAGAGGTATTAAAAACGAAAGAGGATAAAGTGGTTACGGTTTTGACCCAACAAGAAAAAAAGCTGAAAATAGAATTAGAACGTAAAAAATTAGCGGTTCGTAAATTAGATAATTTGATTGCTGGAATTGTTCAGCGAGAAATTCAAAAAAGTATTGACCGGGAACGTAAATTACGTTTAGCGCGCCAAGTAAAGAAAGTAGAAGTGGCGAAGCCAGCACTGCCTGAATTGAAAAGAGGGGAGACAACGAAGATATTAGCGGATAAAGAAACGCCTAAGGAGGAGAAGAAGCAGGCTCTAATAGAGACGAAGAAAACGAAAATAGAGCCATCGCCTGCTCCAGTCGAAGAAAAGAAGATAGAAAGCAATACTTATTATATGAATGCGGATGAGGCAAAATTAGCGAGTTCATTCGCGGCCTTGCGCGGACGCATGCCTTTCCCGGTGCCATCTGGATTTATTTCAGATCACTTTGGTGTGCACAAACACCCTTTATTGAAAGGGGTGATGATTAATAATAATGGAATCGATATTCAAACTTCGCCAGGTTCACCGGTTCACTCGGTATACGATGGTGTGGTTCAATCGGTGGTGAATATTCCGGGTATTAATATGGTGGTGGCCATTCAACATGGAGATTATTTCACGGTTTACAGTAAACTAGCGAACGTTTCAGTGAGTGTGGGGACGCGTGTAAGAACTGGTCAACGAATTGGTTCAGTGGCTTCAGATGAGGATGGGACGGCAGAGATTAACTTCCAGGTTTGGAAAAATACGGTACGCCAAAACCCAGAGTCCTGGCTTCGCCGCTAAAAAGCTAGAAATTATACAAGACTTTCAAGCTGATATTTCTACCCTGATCATCTGCATAATAACGGAAACGGTTTAAGTAGTCTCGATAAGCAGCATTCAGCGCATTAGAAACGCGGAGGTTTAGATCGAAAGAACGAATGCTCATTCCCCAATTCAAATTCACTAGAAAATAACCTTCTGGGGGAGCTGAATAATCGGATCCTTCTTCCACCCGTGTTTGTGTAGAAACTTGGGTAATTCCTCCACTCACGTAGTGATTGTTTTTCTTAAAGGCATAGCGAAGGATGTAATCAAAACGATCCGCAGGAATGCCCACAAGGTATTGGTCGTTTTCAGTGTCAAACGCTCGAACTAGGCTCGTCTTCTGTTGGATAGATAATCGCTGGCTAAGTAGATAGCTGGCTTGAAAATCTATTCCTTGGAATCGCGCATCTACTTGTTGGTAACTAAAAATAGGGAAGACCCCTCTAACCGTAGTGGCATAAACGGCATTTCCATTCATTACCTCAGGTCGTAAATAGATAAAATTGTGTATTTGGTTTGAATACAGACCTAATTCGATGTCCCAACGCTCTGGCTTATACGTCGTACTGAAACTTAGGTTTACAGCCGATTCCCCTTTTAAATTAGGGTCCCCTATCTCGAAAGCGCCGGCCCCATGGTGAACGCCATTCGAGAATAATTCATTTGCTCCTGGTGCTCTAAAGGCACGAGAAAGGGTAAATTGAGATTCTGTGAAAAGATTCCAATGGTAGGTAAATCCTAAACTTCCTGACAATCCGTGGAAAATTTGATGATTTCGCAAAATGGTAGGGGAGAAATTGGCCTTAGGACGATGGGTTTCAATATCTTTTTTATCATAACGTAGCCCTAATTCCAGTTCCCACTTTTCAGTTGCTCTTCGTTCAATGGCAAATATTCCGGTATTCTGGAGGGAATAATTAGGCAGTAAACTGGTCGTCAAAGTCGGATTTTGAACTTTATTTCCGGAGGTGATATTTCCTTGGTTAAGGAAGGTCATTCCAAATTGCCCCTTCCACTTTTTATTCGTGCTGGACTCGTCATATAGCCATTCGCCGCTGTAAGTATCTAAATTAAAACGGAGTGTATTAATGTTTTTCCCCGCCCGGAGTACATCTAGTTCCCAGCGCTCATCCGATTGCCATGCCACTGTCGCCCGAAGGATTGCATTCGTGGGTAGGTGATAGAAGCCTTTTATTTTGGCCAAATCATGCCAAACATCCTGGTTTGGTCGCTCAATTTTACGAATAAAATGCTCAGGTGTAAATACGTCTAATGGCCTATTTCTCGCAATTGATCGCTCTAAATCCGATATATTTCCAATGTGAGAGCCTTCATAAATTCCAATTAATGAATGGAATCGGCTATAAAAAAATTCTGCACCCCATCGGTCTGATTTATAACCCATCGCCCCAGAGAAATTTTCTTCTTTAACCCCGGTATTACTCAGATAATAGTGGGCGCTCTGAATATTTCCCCCGTCCTTCAAAGTTCCTTGAATCCGCCATCCCCATCCTTTATATTTCGAAATTCCCCCTTCCAAAAGTCCAGATAAAACTCCCTGCCGACCGTTGCTGAAGTAAATGCTTTGAACAGATCCGTGTAAAGCAGCTGAATCGGGTAAGGCATTCGGCTCTAGCATGACGATTCCTCCGATGGCATCGCCACCATAGCGAAGTCCGCCCGGACCTTTAATCACTTGAATGTTTTTAGAGACAAATGGATCGACTTCGGGGGCGTGTTCGCTTCCCCAGTTTTGGCCTTCTTGTCTTACTCCTTGATTCAAAATAATGACGCGACTAGAATGTAAACCATGAATTACCGGCTTAGAAACGGTGCTTCCGGTCTGAAGGCTTTGGATTCCGGTGAGGCCTTTAAGCATTTCGCCTAATGATAAACCATCTTTCTGGGATCTTTCCTCTGCG
Source organism: Spirosoma fluviale (assembly GCA_945906915.1). Lineage (GTDB taxonomy): Bacteria > Bacteroidota > Bacteroidia > Cytophagales > Spirosomataceae > Aquirufa > Aquirufa fluvialis_D. Next base: position 6,853 of record CAMDSI010000060.1, read on the forward strand.
CTTAATTGTGACTTTAATTGCGACGTAATTTCTTGTTTTCTTCCCTGCACAAAAACTTCTTGTAAATGCTCCTCATGCGAACTCAAAATAAAGTCTTCTTCGTGCTCATCTGTTAAATTAATAGTCGTTTCGATGGGATCAAAACTCGCCATTTGGCAGACTAGGATATACTTTCCGGGGCACAAGTCCTTTATGAGGAATAATCCATTTGCATCCGTTATAGTCGCCTTATTTGTGCCTTTAATGTATACATAAGCACCTGGGACTTTTTCCTTGTTCTCCTTAGAAGCTACGATGCCTTTCAAAGTGCAATGGCAATTTGTTTGCCCGAAGCCAGCGAAAGAAAGTAAAGCGAGAAGAATGAACAGGTATTTCATAAGGATATAAGAGTGTAAATATACGCCTACCAGCCCTTTTTATCCAATTATTAGACAGGTAAAAGATTAACGCATCTACCTGGTAGATGAAAGAGCTTATTATGGCTATTAAATTTTGTTTAACTTTTTTATAAATTTTTTAAACAAATAATTTGTTTTGTTTAATCTTTTTATAAATTTGTTAAACAATAACAGATCATACACATGACAGCTTTAGAGTTTACTTATCAGATTGGTACATTTTCGAAGTTTTTGCGCCCTTTCGCAATGCGTTTGACTAAAGACGGAGATGATGCAAATGATTTAGTTCAGGACACTTTAGTAAAGGCGTTTACGAATCGCGAAAAATACCAAGACGGGACAAACCTGAAAGCTTGGTTGTTTACGATCATGAAGAATACGTTTATTACGCAATACCAAAGAATGGTACGGCGTAATACGTTTATCGACACAACAGATAATCTGCATTATATTAATTCGATGGAGTCCTTGCAACAAAATGAAGCAATTAATTCCTTCGTCAATGAAGATATTCAATCTGCACTTGCTAAAATAGATCATTCCTACCGAGTTCCATTTATGATGTATTTTGAAGGGTTTAAATACCATGAGATAGCAGAGGAATTAGACCTTCCTATTGGGACGGTGAAAAATAGAATTTTTATGGCAAGACGTGATTTGAAATCACATTTACACATGTATGCCTAAAGTTTTTTAATAGGTTTTGATTAGTTTTTTGGTTAACAGAACAGTAAAAAGCCGGATTTTATCTGGCTTTTTCTTTTTAGTCATTTGCCCTCAAGAAAGATTGGTATATTTGTTAAATTTTGAAGATATTATGAAGAAAGTAATTGTCATAGGGGCAGGATTTTCGGGTCTTTCAGCGGCCACCGAGTTAGCATCTAAAGGCTATCAAGTTCAGATTTTGGAAAAGAATGATCATGCTGGAGGAAGAGCTCGCGTTTTTCAGTCTGATGGTTTTACCTTCGATATGGGTCCATCCTGGTATTGGATGCCAGATATTTTCGAGAACTACTTTGGGCGTTATGGAAAGAAGCCGTCGGATTATTATGAGCTAATTCGCTTAGATCCGTCCTATTCAGTTATTCTGTCCGATACCGAAAAAATTGATTTGCCTGCTAATTACCAGGATTTAAAGAAATTATTCGAATCCTATGAGGCCGGCGCGGGAGCGTCTTTAGATGCCTTTATGGAGCAAGCGGCCTATAAATACAAAGTGGGGATTCAAGAGTTTGTTTGGAAACCATCCCGAAAAATTACGGAATTCTTAAGTTTGAAATTACTTGTCGATGCGATTCGAATAGATGTATTTTCCTCTTTCTATACGCATATACGCAAGTTTTTCACTTCGCCTACCTTGTTAAAATTAATGGAATTCCCCATTCTATTTTTAGGGGCAATTTCACAAAATACGCCCGCGATGTATTCGTTGATGAATTATGCGGAAATTAAATTAGGCACCTGGTATCCAATGGGAGGGATGCACCATATCGTCAAAGGAATGGTAGCGCTCGCAGAGGAAAAAGGAGTAAAAATTCAGTATAATGCGGAGGTGGAAGGGTTTGAAATAAAGAATGGTAAAGTAGTCGGAGTTAAAACGGCTCAAGGTTTGTTAGAAGCGGATGCTTTTGTGGCAGGCGCAGATTACCATCATGTAGAAGAACTGCTAGGGGACGGATTGCGAAACTACGACGAAGCCTATTGGGATAAGCGGGTGATGGCACCATCCTCTCTGCTATTTTATCTAGGCATCTCGAAGCGTTTACCTAATTTAAAGCACCATAACCTGTTTTTTGACCGTGATTTTACGGTTCATTCGCACGAAATTTATACCGATCCAGCCTGGCCATCGGACCCCTTGTTTTATGCCTCAGCGCCGTCTGTGACTGATCCATCCGTGGCGCCAGCAGGTAGCGAAAATTTATTTTTATTGATTCCGGTGGCTCCAGATTTGGAGGATACGCAGGAGGTTCGGGAAATTTATTTCGAGCAATTGATGGACCGATTAGAAGCGCACTGTGGTGTTTCGATTCGCGATTCCATTGTGTATAAACGCTCCTATGCACACCGTGATTTCAAATCTGATTACCATGCCTATAAAGGCAATGCCTATGGATTAGCCAATACGCTGATGCAGACGGCCATTTTGAAACCGACTTTGAAAAATAAACACCTAAATAACCTGTACTATACGGGGCAATTAACGGTTCCAGGACCCGGAGTTCCTCCCTCCTTGATATCAGGAATTGTGGTAGCGACCGAAGTGGACAAAGAATTAAAAGGATAATATGGATTTATACTTACAAGTTTCCCTGGCATCTAGTAAGCTGTTGACGAAGGCTTATTCTACGTCCTTCTCCTTGGGCATTCGCACCTTGGATGAAAAAGTGCATGACGCCATTTATGCGATTTATGGTTTTGTGCGTTTGGCAGACGAAATCGTGGATACCTTTCATGACCAAGATAAAGCGGCCTTATTACATCGTTTTAGAGAAGATACCTATCGGGCGATCGAAGAGAAAATTAGCCTAAATCCCATCTTGCATTCCTTTCAGTGGGCTGTGAATAAATTCCAAATGGAGCGAGAACTAATCGATGCCTTCTTGTATTCGATGGAACTTGATTTAACGAAGCGGGATTATAATCCAGAACAATACAAAGAATACATTTATGGTTCTGCTGAAGTGGTGGGCTTGATGTGTTTACGCGTCTTTTGTGAGGGAAATAAGGCCGAATATGAATCTTTAAAAGAAGATGCTTGCGCCTTAGGATCTGCTTTCCAAAAAATCAATTTCCTGCGCGACATTCGTTCGGATTACGATGAACGTGGTCGTGTTTATTTTCCAGGAATTGATTTTAATACCTTTACCGATGCGGAAAAAAAGGAGATCGAAGCAGATATTCAATTGGATTTTGATGCAGGTTTGCGTGGGATTCACCGCTTACCTCAGGTAGCCAGGAAAGGCTGTTTGCTAGCCTATGAATATTATATTCGACTTTTTGAAAAGATTAAATCTTTACCAGCCTCTCGAATCAAAGAAGAACGCATTCGAGTAGCCGACTGGGAAAAGATGTTTATTTATTTCCAATTAGCCTTACGAAAATAGCGTGGAATTAATCCTGTTATTAGCTATTATGGCCTTCTTGTATGCTTCCGTGGGTCACGGTGGAGCGAGCGGCTATCTAGCTATAATGGCGATATTTGCGATTGCCCCTCCGGTGATGAAACAAACGGCACTTTTGTTAAATCTAGGAGTTTCATTGATGTCTTTCATTGCCTTTTATCGCCAAGGGTATTTCAAATGGAACTTATTTTGGCCCTTCGCGCTCGGCTCCATTCCGGCAGCTTTTTTGGGTGCTAGGATTCCTTTGACTGATTCGACTTATAAACAGATTTTAGGGGCTTGTCTTTTCTTAGCAGTGATTCGTATGGTGGTAACGTTGAAGGAGTCGGAACCGCGTAGGCTAAACCTAGGGCTTGGAGTTCTAACCGGAGGCGCGATCGGTGTTCTTTCAGGAATGATAGGTATAGGGGGTGGAATTATTTTAAGTCCGCTGTTATTATTGTTTCGGTGGGCTTCTTTGAAAGAGGCGGCGGCCGTTTCCGCCTTGTTTATTTTCGTGAACTCCCTTGCTGGTTTAGCTGGATTGAAAACCTGGATTCCGATGGATCAGTCTCAAATGATGTATTGGTTAGCGGCCTCCTTAGTGGGCGGTTTTTTAGGGGCACGTTGGGGAGCAGCGATTGCTTCGAATGTGAAGGTGAAATGGATTTTGGCTTTGGTGCTTATTATTGCCTC
>CAMDSI010000061.1 GCA_945906915.1 Spirosoma fluviale
AAGAACTTTCTCAAGCCCTTCCTAACCCAAAAGTCTTAATCCTTGGATTAGGCGAAATCGGTCTGGATGTGTGCAAGAATATGGAAGAAAAGGATTTTGCGGAGTTCACCATTATGAACCGCACGATCGAGAAAGCAGAAAAGATTGCCGCTGGAAAAGAACTATTTAGAGTCGCTCCGCTTTCTGACCTATGGAAAGAAATCGCCGCGGCTGATATCATTATCTCCTCTGTTCGCACGGATAGCCCGATTATCACACAGGCAGAGATCAAGAAATTGCAATTATTATCCTTTAAATACTTCATCGATCTTTCTGTGCCTCGCAGTATCGAAGATGGAATCGAGAAGATTAATGGGGTGCTTTTATACAATATTGACACCTTGAAGGAGCGGGCAGATGAAGCTTTAGCCACTCGTTTAGCGTCTATCCCAGAGGTGAAAACGATCATAGAAGAGAGCATTATAAGCTTTAACGATTGGTCGAAAGAGATGGAGGTTTCGCCTACCATTAATAAATTGAAGAATGCGCTGGAACAAATCCGTAAAGAGGAATTGAACCGCCACATGAAGGGTTTGACGAAGGAAGAGACCGAAAAGCTGGAGAAAATTACGGCTGGTTTAGTCCAAAAAATCATCAAACAACCCATCATACACCTAAAAGCCGCTTGTAAACGTGGCGATTCTGACAAAATGGTGGATGTCTTGAACGATCTGTTCAATCTAGAGAGTTTCGAAGAAATCGAATCTTAAATCTTTCCTTATGAATAGCGAGATTCTCCAAAAGCTGGCCCGCTATTGCGCCTACCAGGAACGATGCGTCCAAGAACTGGAGCAGAAGATGAAGACTTTTGAGGTTCCTAGCTCCGATTATCCTTTTTATTTAGCCTGGCTTCGCGAAAATAACTACCTGAACGAAGCGCGTTTTGTCGAGATCTTCGTCCGTTCTAAATTCAATCAAAAGAGCTGGGGTCGTACGAAAATTAATTTCGAATTACGCAAGCGAGGTATTTCGGCATCTTTATTAGCTAGCGCCTGGGATGGAATCAACGATCAAGATTATATCGAGAAAGCGCGCGCGCTTTTACAGAAGAAAAAGGATGAGATTAAAACGGGGACCTCGCCGCAGCGCTACCAAAAATGCTATAATTATGGTTTTTCTAAAGGCTACGAATCTTCGCTGGTTCGCGAGCTTTTGAAGCCCTTATTTGCATAAAAGCAAAATTTCCCTACCTTTGGCATATGAAATTACAAGCAAACAGCTATCTAACAGGGTATTATTACGCGGGTTATTACAACGCTGCCTAATCGGTTATATAGTTTTTTGTCAAACCTATCAGCCGGCTTTATGTCGGTTTTTTGTTTTATGAGCTTACACATCACAGCGGCGAGCCGCTTAAACAGCGTCGAGGAATACTATTTCTCTAAAAAATTAAAGCAGATTGCGGCTTTGAAGGAATCTGGCGTGCCCATTATTAATTTGGGTATCGGCTCTCCTGACTTAGCGCCGTCTGCGGAAACCATAGCAGCACTCACGGAAAGTGCGGCAAACCCTTCGCATCACGCGTACCAAGGTTACCAAGGTATTCCGGCATTACGCGAAGCATTCGCCTCTTTTTACGCTCTTCATTATGGAGTGACTGTACATCCTGCCTCGGAGATTTTACCATTGATAGGTTCTAAAGAAGGCATCATGCACATCGCTATGGCTTATTTAGAAAAAGGCGACGTTACTTTAATCCCAAATCCAGGTTATCCGACCTATTCAGCAGCCTGTTCATTAGCAGGTGCGACGGTGGAAAGCTATGAATTATCGGCTTCCAATGGTTGGTTGCCTGATTTAGTGGCCCTTGAAAAACGCGATTTATCTAAAGTGAAAATCATGTGGGTGAACTACCCGCACATGCCTACTGGAGCGCAAGCAACCATAGAATTCTTCACCGAATTACGTGATTTTGCGATTCGCCATTCGATTTTAGTAGTGAATGATAATCCATACAGCTTTATCTTGAACGAAAAGCCGATGAGCATGCTGTCGATTCCTGGGATGCAGGAGGTGGCTATCGAATTGAATTCCCTTTCGAAGTCCCATAATATGGCGGGATGGAGAATTGGGGCGGCATTTGGGAAAGCGGAATTTCTAGCACCTGTCTTGAAATTCAAATCAAATATGGACTCGGGCATGTTCCTTCCCTTGCAGCAAGCAGCGGTGAAAGCACTTTCTGCGGATAGCGCTTGGTTTGCGAATCAAAATCGCATTTACCGTTCCCGCCAGAAACTTGTATTTGAACTATTGGATTTACTCGATTGCGTATATGATCCGGCACAGTCGGGGATGTTTGTTTGGGCCAAAATCCCAGCTGAATTCGCCACCGGATACGCACTTTCAGACAAAATTTTAGACGAAAACGCGGTGTTCATTACGCCGGGTGGAATCTTCGGGACGCAAGGTGACGGCTATATCCGCATCTCGCTTTGTGCCCAAGAATCCATTTTCTCACAAGCGATTGATCGCATTAAAAACCATAGCAATGGCATCTCATAAAGTAGGTATTATCGGTATCGGATTAATCGGTGGTTCCATCGCACTCGGCTTACGCAAGTCGGGATGGGCTTCTGAAATCGTGGGAATCGATACGAATACCGAGCACCAGAAAAAGGCGCTATCCCTAAGACTCGTGGACCGCATCGCCACCTGGCAAGAGGCAATCGATCAAGTCGATGTATTTGTATGTGCCATTCCTGTAGATCTATTAGTGGCTTTAATTCCATCGGTTTTAGATGCGCTAAAACCAGGCCAAGTCATCATCGAAGTGGGTTCCACAAAAACCCCTGTTTTCGAAGCCTTACTAAACCACCCAAAACGCGCGCAATTCGTTTCTACCCACCCAATGGCCGGAACCGAATTCTCTGGCCCTGAGGCAGCCGTCCAAGGCTTATTCGTGGGAAAAAGAGGGGTGATTTGCGATAAGGAATTAAGTGATCCAGCTGCAGTTAGCTTAATCGAGGATTTATACCACCGAGGCTTAGAGATGCACCTGATCTACATGGGCTCGATTGAACACGACGTGCACACCGCCTATATTTCACATATCTCCCATATCTGTTCTTTCGCTTTAGCGAATACGGTATTAGAAAAAGAAAAAGACGAATCCCGCATTTTTGAATTAGCTTCAACGGGTTTTGAGTCGACGGTACGTTTGGCAAAATCATCCCCAGAAACCTGGAGCCAGATTTTCCACCAAAACCAAGAAAACGTCATCGACGTACTCGACGAGTATATCAATACCTTGTTGAAGTATAAAGGCTTGATGCTGTCCGGCAGTTACGAAAAGCTGAAGGAAGAATTAGGAAAGGCGAACGATATAGGCCGCATCCTGAAAGGATAAAAAAAAGACCCTCGCGATTTGCAAGGGTCTTTTTTTCTATCGGCCAGCGCGAATACTCATCGGCTTCCACGTATTATTTTTGGAATCCATATCGGGGAAAGAGTGATCAGGATCAATCACCACCGATTTAATCGGTAGCTTTGTAGACATGCGGAATGTCCAACTAGATCCTCGTTGCCAAATCTCCACTGGGAACGTAAAGCGTTCCTTTTCACCACTCGTTAATTCCACTTCCACGATAGCTGGCATCGCCATCTTGTCTAAGTTCTCAATCGTGATCACTGCTCCTTTCGTAGGATCCTGCTCTACATAATCCACCTCTTTCACGGATTGATCTAATTTCCAAAGCTCATAGAACCAAGACTTCCAGAACCAACCTAAATCCTCCCCGGCTCCATCTTCCATCGCGCGGAAAAAGTCCATTGGGGTAGGGTGTTTGAAGGCCCATTTATTGATGTAATTCTTGAGAGCATAATCAAAACGATCAGCGCCTAAAATGTGCTCGCGCAAGATTCGTAAACCAAAACCTGGCTTATTATAGGCTTCCCAGCCTAAATTACGTACTTGAATCACATCCGGAATCGACATAATCGGATCTGCCGTTTCACGGAACATCGATTTCGCGATCGCGTGCATATCAAATTTACGGTTCTTGTATTCCCCCTTATTGAAGGCATCCGTCGAATAGAAATTGATAAACGTATTAAATCCTTCGTCCATCCAAGCAAATTTACGCTCATTACTACCCACAATCATAGGAAACCAGTTGTGGCCAAATTCATGGTCCGTCACGCCCCATAAGGAAGCCGTTTTATCTCTATATCCACAGAAAATAATACCCGGATATTCCATCCCAGAAACGATACCCGCCACGTTCGTAGCTACTGGATACGTATACTCGTATAACCAATTCGAATAATGTTCAATCGAGGCTTTCACGTATTCTGAAGAACGACCCCAAGCCTCTTTACCATCGGATTCTACTGGATAAACAGACACAGCCAATGACTTTTTACCGCTTGGTAAATTGATACGGCAAGCATCTAGAATAAAGGCTTTGGACGAGGCAAAAGCCACATCACGCGCATTATTGCATTTAAACTTCCAAGTCAAACGCTCTTTCGCAGGACGTGATGCTGGATCCGTCACTTCAGCTGCCGAACGAATCACCACCGTTGTTTCCGAATTTGCCGCAGCAGCCCATTTCTTCACTTGATCAGCCGTATAGACTTCGGTTGGATTCAATAATTCTCCCGAACCCACCACAATGTGAGAGGCAGGTGCATTAATCGAATACTCGAAATTGCCGTATTCTAAATAAAACTCCCCAGCCCCTAAATAAGGCAAGACATTCCATCCTTCGATGTCATCGTACACACAAACGCGTGGGAACCATTGTGCCACCGTATAGATCGCGCCATTTTTGGTTTGCTGAATACCCATTCTGTCCGATGCATTCTCAGGAGAAGTGAAGGAATAAGCGATCTTGATTTTAGCTGTTCCTATTTTTTCTGCTAGAGGTGAAGCTAGACGAATCTGCATACGGGTGTCTTCCACGATAAAATTAGCTGGCTTGCCATCAATCGTTACACTCTCAATTTTATAACCCCCATCGAAGGCTAAATTACCAAAACGTCCACCCGAAATGGGTGTTGTTTTGCCTCCACGAGACTGCGTGTTAAAGCTATTTTGGTCTAATTGAAGCCACAAAAAAGGCAATTTGTCAGGCGAATTATTCTTGTAAGTAATCTCTACATCGCCCGTGATTTTGTTCGCCACATCGTCTAAGGAAACGGCGATCTTGTAATCAGCCGAATTCTGCCAGTAACCGGGGCCAGGAACACCCGCCGCAGAACGTGCGGAGGAAACAGGTCCATAGTTCCACAATGGATGGAACAGCTCATGAGCTGAATACTTGCTTTGGGCTAACGCGACAGTTGATAATAACAACGCTAGACCTAGGAATACGTGTTTTTTAAACATAATACTTCTTATTTGTGATCAAAAATCGTCAAAATTTCTTCATCTAACAAACGCGTCGATAATCCTAAAGCTTTAGGCACCTCGTAGTGATAGAAGAACTTCATGGTGTGTATTTTATCTGTGTAGAAGGCTTTGTCCTCTGCGCTTAAACCACCTTTCGCTAGTGCCGCAGCAGCCACATGACCTTGCTTTAACCATTGCCAAGCTACCGTGATCAGGCCAAATAACTCCATATACAAAGTAGAGTCCGCTAAGAAAACTTCTATTTCGCCTTTCATTGCGAAGCCTAATTTATGCATCGTCACCTTCGTTAAATTAGCTAATTCCTTCTCAAGCATCGAAGCATATTTAGCTAGACTTTCGTGTCCTTTAGCCACCGCAATATCCGCGAAAACTAATTTTCCTAAGGTCTGTAAGGCCTCTCCATTGTTTGCCGGAATACCACGACCTAATAAAGTCAAACCGTGAATACCTGTCGTACCCTCATAGATAGACATAATCCGCACATCGCGCGCCATCTGCTCTAAAGGGAAATCTTCTGTGTAGCCGTAACCACCCAATACTTGCAAGCCCTGATTAACTGCAAGTGTTCCCATCTCCGCTGGATATGTTTTCGCCACGGTAGTCATCAAGTCAAGCATCATTTGGGCTTCTTTTTTAGCCTCGCCATCAAGGCTCTTCGCTAAATCATCCCACATAAAGCATTGGAATAAAAGACCCATGGATCCTTCTACAATGGCTTTTTGGAAATATAACATACGTCGCACGTCCGGGTGATTTTTAATCAAGGTAGGAGGCGTATGCGGATCTTTGTTCGTTAATAAACGACCTTGAGCACGCTCGTTTGCGTATTGCTTAGAAGCGTGGTAGGCAGCTGACGCAATGTATGCACCACCCATTCCTACGCCTAGACGCGCTTCGTTCATCATTTGGAACATATAAGACAAACCTCTGTTCGGTTCGCCCACTAAATAGCCGATGGAATTGCCTTTATCACCAAAAGAAAGGTGAAGGGCAGGCGTCGCTTTTTGGCCCATCTTATGGTAAACACCTAAAGAGATTACTTCGTTATTCACGAGTGCTCCGTTTTCAATGCGCTTCTTAGGAACAACGAAAAGGGATATCCCTTTTGTACCCGCCGGAGCTCCTTCTAAACGAGCTAAAACTAAGTGAATGATATTTTCTGAGAAGTGATTATCCCCTCCAGAAATAAATATTTTTTGTCCTTTAATGGCATAGGTTCCGTCCCCTAAATCCTTAGCAGAAGTAGACGCATCATTCAAGGAACTTCCCGCTTGTGGCTCCGTTAAACACATCGTGCCTGCCCACTTGCCGGCTAACATGTTCGGAACATACGTATCAGCTAATTCTTTCGAACCAAAAGAGGCAATCAGGTGTGCTGCCCCGTGGGATAATCCCGTAAACATCACGGCTGAATTATGTGCTGCACCGCGAATAAATTCGTGTGCCCCACCTATCATTGAAGGTACTTGCTGACCTCCATGTTCTAAATCAAACGTACAGCCGATCATGCCCGATTCGCCCATTTCCTTCATATAAGGCTCAATTCCCGGGTGAACTTGTACGATTCCATCCACTAATTCAGCTGCTTTGCGATCTGAATCTACATAGATAGGACGTAAGTATTTCTCAGCAATGGCTTCCGCTGAGTCTAATACCATAGTAAACATGTCTGGGGTATAATCCGCGTAACGGGGATAATTACACAGAGAAGCTGTATCAAAAACCTCGTTTAAAATAAAGTCTAGGTTGCGACGGTCGTATTCTTTTGCCATGGTTATAACGTTTAGGTTACAACAAATTTGCAGAGAAAAAAACTATTATGCAAGCATACTAGTTTTATAATGGAGGCAAAGAATATCCGAGGTTATATTTGATAAATGACGCGTCTTTACAATTCCAAAGCGGGATGTCTTTTCTACGGATATTATTGAAGTCCACATAGAATCCTAATTTCCGATAAGCCGCTTCAGGAATCCCATTAAAACGATCTACCGTTAAGCGTTTCTGCGTTAAACCCCCTACCATAAAATAGCCTAGCACTTCTTGTGATGGATCAGTGATACATTTCAAATTTCCCACCACCTGAGCCGGAACCTTGTCAAAAATCCCTCCATTTAGCTTCCGCTGATCTTCTAATCTTTTCCAATAAGTATAGGTTTCTTTAGAGACAGAATACGCATCTAATTGCACCACCCAATTCGTAAAATCCTCGTAAGGAAGCTGACCTACATCAAGGGACAAATTCTTACCGCTTAACAGGAAATCATCTAAAAGATAGGGTTGCGTATTTTGAGGTGCCTGCCAGCATAAGCAATTACAAGGCGGCGTGGGTGCCGGTGGTGGTGGTGGCGCAGGGCAAGTCAATAAGAATTGACGGAAATCTTGGCGCTTCACAAAATAATAATCTTCTGTCGCCTTGGGATCTTTTATGCTGGCCTTCAATGGAAAGCGCATATCTTCTACCTTAGTCGCATCCTGAAAGGAATAGGAGAATTCAGCGAGTTCAGGAGCCGAATTTATGGTTTGGAAATTGGATTCGATTGTTTTGCCGTCCAAAAGCTTAATACGCAATTTGTATTTTTGACCCACCACTCCCTTAAATCCAACTGGGCTTAAGTAATAGCCTTTACTCTTCTCGTAAAATGCCGTTTCCTTACCACTTCCATCTAGGATACGCACATTGGCATCTGTAATGGGTTGGCCTGAAAACTGGGTAATATCATAGGGGGAATAAGCGCTAACATAATTCAAACGAACGTTATAGGGCCCATCTACATTTGAAATTTCGCCATATACGACGATAGCCGAACTGACGTTTTCGGTTTTAAAATCCTCAATCTCCGTCTCGCAAGAACTCAAAAGAAATAAGGCACAACAAAATAGGATTAGGTGTCTCATTAGAATTTGAAGTTATACGTGATGGATGGAATCGCGGCGCCTAAAACCGATAATTGGTAGGTTTTCGCTTGGTTGATTTCGCCGGTGGAAGAACGGAAGTATACAGAATACGCATTTTGACGACCCAATAAATTATAGATCGAGAAGTTCCAACTTCCCTGCCAGCGCTTACCTGGTTTGGGATCAATCGTGATTCCTACGTCTAATCGGATGTAATCTGGAATACGTTCTGCATTACGTAAGGTGAAGGAAGCGGTTGAATAACCGTCAAGTAATTCTTTGATTTCCTTCGCAACTAGATAACTGTATGTAGATCCATTATAGGTATACGTGGCTTGTGCCAAACCTGGTCTAGGGAAAATCCCTGTCTCCACGGCATAATCATACAGATCATTAAAGGAATAAATCTTATAACGTCCATTCGGGTAGGTAATCGGACGACCCGTGGTATAGGTGAAATTCGCATTAAAGGAGATACGGTTAGTCCAGCGGTTATTCAACACAAATTTGAAGGTATGTGGCGTATCAAAATTAGCGGGGAATTGAATCCCAAAATTCGCTTCCTTCTGATTCTCGTTTGCTTGAATCGTCCTAAATGTTCGTGCATAGGTATACGAAATCCAACCTGTTAATCGCTTTCCACGGGATTTTTTCAGAAAGAATTCCGCCCCATAGGCCATTCCTTTCCCCACTAATAATTGCGTTTCGACTGTCGGATTCAAGTATAATTGTGCACCATCGACATAATCAACTACGTTGTTTAAGTTCTTATAGTACATCTCGACAGACGTTTCGAATACCGCATTCGACGCATTCGTGAAGTTTTTGAAGAATCCGATGGAATATTGATCCGCGACTTGAGGGGGAATTTGTTGATTCGAATTTTTCCAAATATCTGATGGCGAAACGGCCATCGTATTCGATAATAGATGGCGGAATTGTTGCATCCGATTAAAGCCAATCTTTATCGAGAAGCTGGTATCAAGTTTAATGGCAAAAGACAAACGCGGCTCAAAACCCCCATAGCTAGCTACCACGTCATTCGAAGTTGCATTTAGGGTATCGGTTATCGTATTTATTTCTCTTGGGGTTCCTAACTTATACTGATAGAATTCACCAGGACCTAGTAATTGATAATAGGCGTAACGCAAACCATAATCTAGATTAAATTTCTTACCTATAGGTACGCTATGCCCCATATAGGCTGCCATTTCTCGTGTATACTCCGTAGACATGGCGAATTTATCGATTTTAGAACTACTCGAATTAGGCACAAAGCTGCCGGCATCATTACTAAAGGCAGAAATTTCGGCACCCATATCTAAGCGTCCAGCTTTACCTAGGTCTTTACTTAATTCTTCTTTAAGGGAGGTTTGAATGATGGATGGTTTCCAAAGGAATTCCAAGCCCTGTTTTTGGCCCTCAATACCATAGGTATAATCGCTGTAGAAGGCCGTAAAATTATGGGATAAATCCCCTTTCAATAGCGCATTATGCTTAAAACTTAAGGTCTTCGTATTCCAAGAGTACAGCGTATCCTGTGCAAATTTAAATCCATCGTTACTCGCATATCCGGATAAGGAAATCCGCTGATTCTTCCCAAAACGATGCGTCAACTTAAAGTTCACATCATAAAAATCCGCCTTGCTCTTCGCTAAACTTGGATTAGGGAAATACTTCATGTAAAAATCTGAAATCGATCCACGCGCTCCTACGATTAACGACGTCTTTCCTTTCACAAGTGGACCATCCACTAAAATTCGAGATGAAATAGGGCCCACGCCACCCTGCATTGACCATTTATCAAAATCGCCTTCCTTCACCCGAACATCCAAAACCGATGAGGCGCGACCGCCGTACATCGATGGAATTCCGCCTTTATACAAGCTCAGGTCTTGCACCATATCCGCATTAAAGCCCGTAAAAAATCCAAATAGATGGGAGGTATTGAATAAGGGAACGCCGTCCAGTAGGACTAGGTTTTGGTCCACATTACCACCCCGCACATTAAATCCAGAGGCTCCTTCACCCACCGTAGAAACGCCGGGAAGCAATAAAATACTGCGAATGACATCTGCTTCTCCCATTAGGGTAGGGAGTTTTTTCAAGGTCTTCGAGGACATCTTCTCCACCCCCATCATCGCCCGATTCACGTTCGCATCTGCTTTTTCGGCGGTGATGACCACCTCACCTAATAGTTGTTCCGAGCGCTCTAGTTCGATGGTTGCTTGCGCATTTTTAGTCAGATCTAATCGAAAGGTCTTGTATTTATAGCCTAAACTCCGGGCGATTACCTGGTAGCTGCGAGCGGCAATCGTCACGGAAAATACCCCTAAAGAATCCGTCGTTCCACCCTCGGATGATCCCGAGAAAAAGACAGAGGCTCCTTCGATGGGCGCTTTGTTTTCAACATCAATAATTTTTCCGGAGAAAACGACATAACCCTTGCGTTGGGCAAGCGCGATTGGGCCACAAAGCAGCAATAATAGAATTACCCTTAGGCCTTTTTTCATTTCGTTTTATTACGTAAAATTAGCAGCCCTTTTGCCTGCTTCCATTGAGGATCGAACCCTCCTTCTGGGAATTTAGCTACCGCATGGGATCCCAGCGCCACATCTAAATCTCCGTCACCATCTACATCCGCGATATCCATCACAGACCAGCGGCCTAAATGCTGTA
>CAMDSI010000062.1 GCA_945906915.1 Spirosoma fluviale
CGAATGAATAAAGGGCCATAATTCCCAAAATCAGCCGGCCACCAGTCTTGTGATGTCGTCAATACCTTGCCGATGTCTTTTTTCAAAGCGGCATAATCTAAACTCTTGAAGGCTTTAATATAATTGAAGTCAGGACCCATTGGGTTTGACTTTTCGGAGTTTTGGCGTAGCATACCTACGTTTAACTGTCCAGGCCACCAGTCGTTATTTGTGGTTCCAGCTAATTTCATCCCTGTATGAGGATTCATTCCAGCGTGTGGGTTAGCCCCTGCTGCTGCATGTGGATTAGCTGCGTGTGGATTAGCTCCAGCCGCCGCGTGCGGATTAGCCGCTGCTGGCTTAGCAGAATAATCCTGTGCCTGAACGGCAAATGAAGCCATAATTGCACTGAGTAAAAGTATTTTTTTCATGATTCTTGATTTTTAGTGGAGCTAATTTATAGTTAATTTTAGTATAGAGGAAACTGATTTTTTCTATATTTGGCATAGATAAAATCTATAGTAATGAATATACATCAATTAGAATACATACTGGCTGTTGATCAGTTCAAAAGCTTCTCCAAAGCAGCGGATTATTGTCATGTTACGCAGGCGACCTTGAGTGCGATGGTAAAAAAGCTGGAAGAACAGCTAGATATCGTGATTTTCGATCGAAAAGCGAGTCCGATCTCGGCCACCGAAAACGGTCGCGAAATTTTAGGGCAGGCCTTGCAAGTGGTGGCACACGCAAATGCGCTACTAGATTCGTCTAAATCCATCAACCGTAAAATGGAGGGCAAGGTGAAATTAGGGGTCATTCCTACGATTGCGAATTCCTTATTATTGATTATTTTGAAACCTTTACTGGAGAAATACCCAGCTCTGATTTTTGAAATTCAGGAGCAAACCACACAGCAATTGATGAAAAGTCTACTTGAAGGGAAGCTGGATTTGGGGATTTTAAGTACACCTATTTCCTCATCGGATCTAGAAACGGAATTACTTTACAAAGAGAAATTAGTGCTGTATGGGCACGTTCAGAAAGCTTCGATCAAAAAGGCAGAACTAAGTCAGCAACGCTTTTTCTTATTGCAGGACGGTCATTGCCTGCGTGATCAAATCATTCAGTTATGTGAATTAAAAAAGAATAAATATTTGCCAGTAAATCTGCGTTTTGAGGCAAATACCTTTGAAACTTTATTGAATTTAGTGGATGATTTTCAAGGAGTAACCATTTTGCCAAAACTATACGCAGAGCAACTCTCCGATAAACGCAGAGCCGCTATGATTGAGTTAGAGGAGGGGAATTTAGAACGTGAAGTAAGTCTCTGTTACTACCGACCTTATGCTAAGTGGAATATTATCAATCGCTTAGCTGCAGATATAAGAGAATTAGTTAAAGAGCATTTAAGCTAGTAATTATTCAAAAATAGGTGCTAAATTAGTATCGAAAGTATACTCTAAAATTATGAAAACAATCGAACTATCGATTAACCAGAAAACTCACCGCATCGAGGTGGATCCAGAAATGCCCTTATTGTGGGCGATCCGCGACATCGTGGGTTTAAAAGGCACGAAATTTGGCTGTGGCCAGGGCCTTTGCGGGGCTTGCACGGTGCAGCTAGATGGTCAGCCTATTCGTTCTTGCCAAACCCCAGTAGGAAGTATTACTGCAAAACAGAAAATCACCACGATTGAAGGGGCGTCGACGCGTTTAGAGAAGATTATTCAAGCCGCTTGGATCGAGCACCAGGTGCCACAGTGTGGCTATTGTCAGTCTGGCCAAATCATGACAGCCACCGCGCTTTTGAAATCAAATCCCAAGCCTAGCGAAACAGATATAGAGAATTATATGTCGGGAAATATTTGCCGTTGCGGTACGTATTCCCGCATAAAGTCAGCCATTCAAACCGCTGCAAAAAACGCATCCACTAAATCTAAATCCTAAGCCTTATGTCACTCGAATCTAGAAGAAGTTTCATCAAAAAAGCAGGGGCAACGGGACTAACGTTTTGGTTAGGATTGTCCTACGTAAAGGGGAATAATGCAGCCATCAGTACTGGCGCAAAATCCCTCACCCCTTTTATCAAAATCGACGCCACGGGCATCACGATCTTTAACCCGAATCCAGAAATGGGGCAGGGCTCTTATCAGGCAGTAGCGTCCATGATAGCAGAAGAGTTAGAAGTGTCTTTGGCCCAAATAAAAATCAAAAACACCGGCGGCGAGAAGGAATTCGGTGCTGGCCAATGGGCAGGAGGAAGTTCCACCGTTCGCGAGGGTTACTTGACCTATCGAAAAATTGGAGCAGCAGCGAAAGAAATGCTAATCAAAGCTGCCAGTCAAAAATGGGGCGTAAGTCCAGAATCATGTACCGCAAACGAAGGCAAAGTGCTTCATGCATCTACAAATCGTTCCTTGTCTTATGAGGATTTAGCGGAAGCAGCGTCACTTTTAGAAGTACCTAAAGAGCCTAAATTGAAGGATCCGAAAGACTTCAAAATGCTAGGGAAATCGGTTAATCGCCCAGATATCCCTTTAAAAGTGACTGGACAGGCAGAATTTGGCATAGATGCGGATGTTCCAGGAATGGTCTATTCTAGCGTGGAAAGATGTCCGGTGATAGGTGGAACTTTAAAAAGTTTCGATTCGACAGCTGCGATGAAAGTGCCCGGCGTCCTAAAAGTAGTCTCTGCTGAGCGCTGGATCGGTAAATATAATTCCACGGGTGTGGCAGTTATTGCGACGACTTATTGGGCGGCGGTTCAGGGAAGAAAAGCCCTGAAGATTGACTGGGATACGAAGGGTTTTGAGACCTTTAATTCGACGGATTATGAGGCAAAATTACGCTTGCTATCGAATGAGGAGGGACTAATTGATAAACAAAAAGGATCGGTGGATCTTCCGGCAGATCAGGTGGTTGAATCCTTTTATGAGACGCCGATGGTAGCGCATTCTCCTTTAGAACCGATGAATTGCACGGTTCATGTGAAGGGAAAGAAAATTGAGATTTGGACCTCTACCCAGGTGCCGGTTTCAGTTACAGGACCGGGATTAATGGGGGACTTACCTAGTTTGATGGGGATTAATCCAGCTGATATCACGTTGCATGCGGGGTTTATAGGCGGAGGCTTTGGCCGAAGATTATACTTCGATTATATCGTGGAGGCAATAAATGTGGCGAAGCAAATGGATAAACCTGTGAAAGTGGTTTGGTCTCGCGAAGACACCACGAAACAAGGGCCTTTCCGTCCCATGACCTTCTCTAAAATGAAGGGGGGATTGTCAGCAGAAAACGCCTTAGTTTCCTTTCAACATAAAGTGATCAGTCCAGGTTTTATGGACAGCGCGATGCCTAATTGGGATAAAACTAAAGTGGATAGCATGATGACGGAAGGAATCAGTTCGCAAGAATATGTTTTCCCGAATATGAAAAACACCTTCGTTTTAGCAGATTACCATGTTCCCATGGCGGCTTGGCGTTCGGTGACAAGTTCGACCTTAGCGTTTGCACACGAATGCTTTATTGATGAGTTAGCGCATAAGGCCAAAAAGGATCCTTTAGACTTCCGCATCGGTTTACAACCTGCGAACTCGGATACGTTACGCGTGTTGAAAAAATTACGCGAAATCACGAATTGGGATAAGCCATTACCGGCTGGTAAAGCACGCGGTATGGCACAGTGGGATTTCTTTGCAGGCCTTTCTGCTCAAGCAGTGGAGGTTAGTTTAACAAAGAATGGCGCAGTCTCGGTGGATAAAGTCTTTGTCGTAATCGACTTAGGGACTGTTTTAAATCCAGATAACGTGAAGGCGCAAGTCGAAGGTGCTGTTATTATGGCCTTAGGCGCAGCCACTCAACCGGGAATTACCCTTAAAAATGGGATAGTGGAACAAGCTAATTTCGATACCAGTCCGGTAACGAGAATGAATCAAGCTCCAGAGGTCATTGTAGCAATCATCACGGAAGGCGCGAAAATCAAAGGAGTAGGCGAGCCTGGACTTCCTCCATTTGCGCCGGCCTTGGGTAATGCGATCTTTGCTTTGACGAAGAAGCGTTTGCGCAAGATGCCGTTTGAGATTGAGTTTGTATAAAACGTTTTAAAAGCCCTTCAATACCTATTGGAGGGTTTTTTATGTCCTTTTTTCGGCACTATTTAAATTAATTCTAAATAAGCTTGCTTTTTCGCGAGCAGCATTTTACTTTTGAGTATTATTTATAATTAGTCTAAATAAAAATGCCTAAAATTTCAATACATCAATTTATCGTTTTTTTTGCCTTCATTTCTCCTGTTTTTGCTCAGCAATCGGAGTCCACTGACAGTCTACATGCAGTGCAATTAAAGGAAGTAAGTATCATGGGGACAAGTCCTTATAAAGTAGTTGGCTCTGGGGCTTTGGTTAATTTTGCTAAAATTCAAAAGCTTAACCAACCCGATATCAACAAAGTCATTCAAACTATTCCTGGAATAAATGTACGCGATGAGGAGGGCTTTGGCCTACGTCCGAACATCGGTTTACGGGGTACTCCAGTGAATCGGAGTGCAAAGATTACGTTAATGGAGGACGGGATTTTAATGGCTCCTGCTCCTTATTCAGACCCGTCGGCCTATTATTTCCCCACTTTTGCGCGGATGGAACAGCTGGAGGTTTTAAAGGGAAGTAGCCAGGTAAAACATGGCCCATACACCATTGGAGGGGCGATTAATCTAATTTCCACTTCCATCCCAGATGCATTTAAGGGCTTTGCCCAGCTTTCTTATGGGAGTTTTGGCACGAATCAGCAACGCATTTGGATAGGGAATAGCCAAAAAAACATCGACTACCTATTCGAAGTTAATCGCCTCGCCAGTAATGGATTTAAGGAATTGCCTTCCGGGGCGAATACCGGATTCGATCGTAGAGATATTATGGGAAAGGTCCGCTGGCATACCGATGTAAACGCCCCCATCAATCAATCGCTCACCTTAAAATTCTTGACGATGTCAGAGGAGGGCAATGATACGTATTTGGGCCTGACTTTCAATGATTTCCTAACTAATTCTAACAGACGTTATGCAGCTACGCAAAAAGATCTACTGGATATGAATCACCAGCATCTTTCTTTGACACATAGCATCAACCCGACGAATAAATTCAGCATCACATCGACAGCCTATGCGGCCAAAACGTTTCGAGATTGGGGACGCGTTAATTCAATCGGAGGAGTGAGCTTAACCAATATTTTAGCAGACCCAATAAGTAATTCAACCGCTTATTCCATTATGACTGGTCAATCAAATGGTAATTTGAATTTCCAAAGCGCGGCTAGAACGTTCTATGTCTTAGGCTTTCAATCGAATTTGACTTACGATTTTGAGACCGGCGCTGTTCGACACAAAATTCAATCAGGCATTCGCTACCACCAAGACGAAGCGGATCGATATGCTACGCAATCCACTTTTGCCATGACCAATGCCACGATGGTGTTGAGTTCTGCCGGAGTTAAGGGAAATGCGGAGAATCAAATTCGTCAAGCGAAAAGCTGGGCAGGCTATCTGCAATATGAATTGGTGATTGATAAACTCACGATAAGTCCAGGAATACGCTACGAAAATATGGAATTAGCCTTTACTAATTTTGGCAATAATGACAATGCTCGAATAGGGACTGCCTTAAAATCAGCGAAAAATCAGCTTGCTATTTTCTTACCCGGGGTCGGTGTGAGTTATGTAGTAAAGGACAATATGCGCGTTTTTGGCGGAGTGCATAAAGGCTTTTCTCCTCCGGGGATGCCCTCTGTAACCGCAAATGCCACCCAGGCTAAAACGGAAACAGCTAGTAGTTATGAGCTGGGATACAAGGTCAACTATAAAAACTTGAAGCTGCAGGCGATCGGTTTCTTGAATAATTACCAAAATATTTTAGGATCAGATAATGTGTCCGGTGGTGGTGCAGGAACCGGTGATATGTTTAATGCGGGGAATGCAAAAATCCAAGGAATTGAATTTAGTTTGGAACAAAATTTATGGCGTTCATCTACGAAATGGAGCTTACCATTGAGCATCGCTTATACCTATAATGAAGCAAAATTTATGCAAACATTCGTGAATGCGGGAGGCGATTGGGGGACAGGAACCATCACGAAGGGGGAGTTTATACCCTTTATTACACCGCAGCTTTTGAGTTTAAGTTTAGGACTCGAGTCGGAGAAAATGAACATCACTTTAGTTAGTAGATATGTGGGGAATACCCGAATTAAAACGGGAAATCCTACGGAGATTATAGCCTCATCGAACGCGAAATACAATGACGTCAACACGATTGGGGAATATTGGGTAGTAGATCTAAGTGGGAATTACCGCTGGACTAAATTTATTTCGTTATTCTCCACGATTAATAACGCGTTAAATAATCGCTATATCGTAGCAAATTTACCTCAAGGATTCCGCCCTGGTATGCCTTTTTCAGTTAATTTTGGTGCTAAAATAAATCTTTAACATTTTCTTTATGAGCTCAGTATCTACTAAAATGCGCATTTTTCACCGCTATTTAGGCTTCTTTTTGGCCGGCATTATGGCGACTTATTCGATTAGCGGAATCATTTTAATCTTTCGCGAGACGGAATTTTTAAAGAGCGATGTGCACAAGGTGGTGACGGTGAAACCCGGTCTTCAGGGCCAGGAATTAGGCAAGGAATTGCACATCAAAGGCTTCAAGCCGGACACGACAATAGGCGATGTAGTTTCCTTCAAACAAGGGACTTATAATGTAAAGACAGGAGTGGCGGATTATACGGTTTCAGAGCAGCCTGCCATCGTGAACAAGATGACGAAATTGCACAAGGCGACTACGAATGATCCGCTTTTTTATCTGAACATTTTCTTCGGATTATCGCTATTATTTTTTGTGATTTCCTCTTTCTGGATGTTCTTACCTCAGACGAGTATCTTTAAAAAAGCGATGTTGTTTACCTTGGCAGGTGCGGTTTTGACCCTAGTTTTATTGTTGCTGTAATCTAGTACAGGTAAGGAATAAGTGCTTTTACGCGTTTTTGATAGGTAGTATACTCAGGGCCAAAAACAGCAATTAATTTGCTCTCCTCTAAGCGGTAGCCTATCAGGATGTAGCCATAGGAAATCACTAGGACGAGTCCCATTTTTTCGGTGGGGACGAGCAAAAAAAGACCTAAAATCAAGATGATTGTCGCGAAATAAAGGGGATGACGAACATGGCGGTACATCCCTTTTTGGACTAATTCAGGCTTCCCTTCCGCCTTAATACCCAAAAATTCTGCTCCATCAAAAGCCTTAAAAGCAAGGATTAATAGGATCAAACCGATTACCAGGAGGCATATCCCCGCCGATTTGCTGCCTGAGAACAAATAGGCCTCTGGGATTAGAAAACTTTGTATGGCTAAAGGAATCAATCCCCCTATAGCAATGAGGTTATATAGAATCCTATAATAGGTAAAAAGGAAGGGAAATTTCCTTTGAATAATCGATTTTGCTTCAGAGGAGGCTAAATAGCTGTGGACAAAAAAGTAAAATACCCAGGCTATACCCAGAATTGTGATTTCCATAATGAGGAATAATTAGTAACAAATCTAACTAAATAAGCATATCATTCATTTCTGTCAGGACATGAAAAGCTAATAATTTTTATAACTTATGTTTCTAAACCGATGAAACATGAAAAAATTAGCGATTCTTTTGCTAGGATTCAGCCTATCCTTGTCTGCCCAAATACCTGCCGGGAAAAAAGTGATCACCTCACTTTACATTTATGATCTAGCCTCAGGGAAATCAGAGTTAATTCTCACCGAAAAGCGACATTTCGAAGCCCCTAATTGGTCTCGTGACGGAAAGTTTTTATTGATTAATTCATACGGGAAACTCGAAAAAATTAGCCCTAAAGGAGAAAAATTAGGGGAGTTAAACACCGGCTCAGTCGCTAAGGCGAATAATGATCACGGTTACAGTTTCGATGGAAAAACCTTATTCATTTCCAGTGGAAAACCAGAAATAAAAGGAGGATCCTCTTTCATTTATAAAGTTTCAGCTGATGGCGGAGAACCAGTTCAATTAACTCCATTGACGCCATCTTATTGGCACGGGGTTTCACCAGATATGAAAATGATGGTGTATTGTGCCTCTAGAAACGGCAACTTTGATATCTATGCCATGTCTACAGATGGCGGAGAAGAAATTCGCTTGACGACAAACGAAAGCTTGGATGATGGTCCGGAATATTCTCCAGATGGTAAATACATTTACATTAATTCGTATCGTTCGGGAATGATGCAGATCTGGCGGATGAAGGCGGATGGATCGGATCCAGAGCAGATGACCTTCGATGCGCATTCGAATTGGTTTGCGCACATTGCCCCTAATAATAAAGTGGCGACTATTATTACCTATGTGGAGGACCAAAAGCAGTCCCACCCCTTTGGCCATCAAGTAAAGCTGCGTTTGTTGAATCTGAAAACGAAAGAAGTAAAGGATTTAACGGAGGAGTTTTATGGGGGACAAGGAACGATTAATGTGCCTTCATGGAGCCCTAATGGCAAGAAATTTGCCTATGTGCGGTATGCTTTGGAAGATTTGTAAAAAGGAAGTAAATTCACAAAAAACCTATTGGAATATGAACAAAGATAGTCAAGCTTCGAGACGGAAGTTTTTACAACAAATTGGGGCCACTAGCCTCGTGGCAGCGTCCTCCCCATTTGCCTCTTTAGGCGCTCAGCAAAAAGCAGAGGAACGTATTTTAACCTATGAAAAACGCATTTCGGTAGGCGAAAAGATTCGCTTAGGAGTGATTGGTTTTGGGGTACAAGGTCACTTTGACTTAGCCTCAGCACTGAAAGTTCCCGGAGTCGAATTAGCGGGAATCTGTGATTTATACACAGGCCGCATCGAAAATGCGAAGGAACTATACGGTAAGGATTTATATACGACACGTAATTACAAAGAATTATTAGATCGTTCGGACATCGATGCAGTAATCATCGCAACACACGATGTGTGGCACGCGCGGATTACGATTGACGCTTTGGCAAAAGGCAAACACGTCTACATCGAAAAACCGATGGTCTACAAAATAGACGAAGGTCCTAAGGTGATTGCAGCCCAAAAGAAATACGGCAAAGTCTTACAAGTAGGATCTCAGCGCGTGAGCAGCATTGGTTTAGCGAAGGCGAAAGAGATGTTAGCGGCTGGTGAGATTGGGAAATTGAACATGGTAAACGCGGTCTATGATCGCCAAAGCTCCATCGGCGCCTGGGAATATACCATTCCTAAAGATGCAGACGCGTCTACGTGTGATTGGAATCGCTTCATCGAAGCTACGGCTAAAATGGAATTTGACGCGAAGAAATTCTTCTGGTGGCGTGCCTTCAAAGAGGTAGGAACTGGCGTAGCGGGGGATTTATTCATCCACTTGTTGTCAGGAACTCACTTTATGACAAATTCGAAGGGTCCAGAAACGATTTTCTCTACGGGCCAATTTAGTCATTGGAACGACGGTCGTAACCTTCCAGATGTGATGTCGGGAGTGATGCAATACGGTAACACGGCGGAGCATCCAGCCTTCCAATTAACTTTGCAAGTGAACTTTATTAGTGGAACGGGTGGTCAAGAGGTGATCCGTTTGATTGGCTCAGAAGGGGTGATGGATGTGAAAGGAAATACGATTTCTGTGAAGCATAGCATTTTGCCAGAAGCACCAGGTTTCGGTGGATACGATTCCGTGTTTACCCTTCCTAAAAGTATGCAGGAGGAAATGACCCGCGAGTACAACGCGAAATGGACGGATGTACAGCGCAAGCGTCCGCTGAAAGAGGATGTGATTTACAAAGCGCCTCCAGGATACGATGAGCACGTGGATCACTTCACACATTTCTTCGATGCGATCCGCAATGGAACATCGGTAGTGGAAGATGCGACCTTTGGTTTTAGAGCTGCTGCGCCTGCTTTAGCTTGTAATGAAAGTTACTTCCAAAAGAAAATTATTCAGTGGGATCCGGTGAATATGAAGTTGAAATAGGATGAAAAAAATTGTTGTTTGGGCCTTTATCTGTGTTTTTAGTCATACGCTCGTAGGCCAAAAGCTTCCAATCAAGCGCCCAAACATCATTTTCATCATGTCAGATGACCATGCTTATCAGGCCATTTCAGCCTATGATCAGCGCTTGCTTTCTACTCCCAATATCGATCGCATTGCGAAAAGTGGGATCTTGTTTACAAATGCTTCCGTAACTAATTCGATCTGCGCTCCTAGTCGAGCGACAATTCTGACGGGGAAACATTCGCACTTAAATGGAAAGGTGGATAACCATGTTAAGTTCGACACGACGAACGTGACCTTTCCTCAATTATTACAATTCAATGGCTACCAAACGGCCATGTTTGGGAAGTTGCATTTTGGCAATAACCCAAAGGGCTTCGATCAGTTTAAAATTCTACCCGATCAGGGGAATTATTATAACCCAGATTTTATTACCAAAAACGAAGGCAATATCAAGGTCACGGGTTATGTGACGGATATTATCACCGATATGACGTTGGATTGGCTTAAAAAGGAGCGCTCCCCAGACAAGCCCTTTATGCTCATGTATTTACATAAAGCGCCACATCGTCC
>CAMDSI010000063.1 GCA_945906915.1 Spirosoma fluviale
TTTGGCCTAATTACCTATGTCCGGAATAAACTCTATGACTGGGGAATTTTGTCTGCTAGCTCATTTGAAAAGCCTCGAATTATTGTGGTGGGTAACCTAGCGGTAGGCGGAACGGGAAAGAGTCCTTTAGTGACTTATTTAGTCCAAAATTGGCGTACAGGTGATCGATTAGGCATATTGAGCCGTGGTTATGGTCGTAAAACAAAGGGGTATATAGAGGTGAAAGTGGAATCGACGGCAGAAGAGGTGGGGGATGAACCTTTGGCCTATAAAATGGTATTTCCTGAGCTGCCAGTAGCTGTTTGTGAAAAGCGAACACTAGGAGTTCAAGAAATGCCAGAAGTGGATGTGTTAATTTTGGATGACGCTTTTCAACATCGTTCGATAAGAGGTTCTGTCAATTTGGTTTGTTCTACCTTCTCACAGCCCTTTTATAGTGATTCTATGCTGCCTCAGGGACGTTTACGGGAGTCTGCTAAAGGAATTAAACGAGCTGATGCGGTCATCGTGACGCGTTGTCCGTCCATTTTAACGAAGGAGCAGAAATCTAATTTTGCGCAGGGCGTTTTGCGTAATTCGAGAGAGGAGAAGCCGATATTTTATACGAGTGTTCGTTATGGGAAACCGGTGGGACCTCGTGAGCATTTACCTACGAAATGGTGCTTATTTGCCGGCATTGCAGATCCTCAACCCTTTTTCTTAGCGTCGGCCTCCTTAGGTCAGGTGTTAGAAGAGGTGGTTTACAAGGATCACCATAAATATACCGAAATAGAATTACTGGAATTTGAACAACAGGCGAAAAACATGTCAGGCGATGAAGGTTTTTTGACTACGTACAAGGATTTTGTAAGGTTTCAGGCTCACTTAGGCGCTATGCCTAATTTAGCGAACCATTTATATTATTTGCCGATGGAAATGTATTTCATCGATCAGGAAGATCAGTTTTGGGACTGGTTAGGAAAAAATTAAATTTGTAGAGTGAAATATAGACTGTTATTTCTTTTCATGGTTATCGGGTTTTCGCCTGCTTTTGCGCAGAATTTGCGGTCTGCCGGTGGACGAGGAATGAGTGATCCCAATGCATTTCCAGATCCCATGGCGCCAAGAGATCCGAATGCACCGAAACCGGTTGCGAATGGAAAATCGGGTCGTGCGGCATTGGATGACTCTACAAAAATGATTTATGGGCCCCAAACAACGGCTTTTTTTCTGGAAGAGGATGTATTGAATGGAAGAGGAGCGAAGAATTCCATAGACACGAGTTTGCACCTTTTTCACCGCTATTTATTTCAAGAAAGAGCTAGTTTTTTAACGGCTCATTTAGGAAATGAAGGTACGGCAGTTAGAAATGTATTTGTAAAGCGTCCTGAGCAAATAGGATCGCAAATGGGTTATAACGCTTATATGCCGTATGCCTTTGCGACGGATGAGGTGAAGTATTACCAAACAAGATCCCCTTATTCCGATGTGGAGTATTATTTAGGGGCGGGAGACCAAACGAGATTAAATTTTACTTTTGCTCGAAATATCGATTCACTTTGGAATATGGGTTTTGAGATTCAGAGACAAGTTTCTGATAAGTTTTTGACAGATCAAAAATACAAGTCAGGGAATCAAACCCTGACAGAGCAATGGGGAGTATTGTTTCAAACCAATTACCGAACACGCAATAACCGCTACCGCCTGCTATCCCACTTGAATTATTTTGATATGGGTATTCAGGATCAAGGCGGAGTTCAATTGTTGAATGGCTTAGATCCGACTTCAGCCTTGAAATACACGGATAACGGTGCCTTATTTGCTACCTCCGGTGCACAGTCAAATGATTCTTTTATTAAGTTCCATTTTTATCATGAGTTCATTGGCTTTAAAGGATTGCAGTTTTTTCAACGCATCGACGTAGAAAACCGTACGGCAAAATTTAGGGACATGGATTTTGCAACGAACCTGAATAAGAATTATTACGCTAAAAATTACGGAACACAAACAGATTCCCTTTACAACGAAAATCAATGGCAATCATATGCACACCAGACGGGTTTCAAAGGGATATTTAGAGGTTTTACTTACCGTACCTATTTTAAACAGCGTTATTGGGATGTGAATAACCCGATGGCCGGTTTGCAACGGAATCGATTAGAGAATTATGTGGGATTATTTCTACAGCAGAAATTTAATGACAAGATTGACTTTACGGCGGACGGAGAATACTTGCTAGGATCAGATTACCGATTGCAGGCGAATTTTATATCTCCTTTCTTTCAGGTAAAGGCGAGCCGGACGTCGATCAGTCCATCTGTAGCTTCAAATTGGACCTATAATGCAGCCTTCCGTTGGGATCAATCGTTTGATAATGTGTTATTTGACGAATTAACGGGGTCATTGAACCTTCAGCGTAAAAATCTTTATTTCCGTCCTACCGCAACGATTCAACGGATTGGAAATTATGCCTATTTTGATACCTTGTCTACGGCTAAACAAGCAAAAGATGCTATAGGGGTATTCAGAACAGGTTTTTCAGCCGGTGGAATTCACGGTAAATTTGAATGGTCTACTTTAATCCTAGCTAATACGAAGACGGGTCCAGATGTGATTCGGATGCCCGCATTAGTGGCTAATGCGAATCTTGCCCTGAATGTGCAGTACAAGAAGTTATTGTACATGCAGTTTGGTTTAGATATTCAACATCAGACAGCCTATTATGCAGATGCCTATATGCCTACGATGCAGCAATATCACCTGCAAGACCGCTATGAAATCCCAGCTTTTGTACAGGCTGATGCCTATCTTACCTTACGAATTAATCGAGTTAGACTCTTCTTTAAAATGCAGAATGTTACACAAGGATTGTTAAATTCGAATTATTATACCGCCTACTTACATCCAGCTATGGGTCGTTCCTTTGGTTATGGAGTTCGTTGGCTTTTATTTGATTAAGAAATAGTAAACCTAAAATACATATGAATACGATTTCACGCCGAAATTGGGTGAAGGGAATGGCACTGGCTACCTTAGGCAGTGTTGTTTTTACTGACCTTAAAGCAGCTGATGCGCCTATAATTCAGTGGAGCGCTGACCAAGATTCTCTATTAAATAACTGGATGGGGGTAATTATACCTGAGTCAAGCATTCCTGGAGCTGTTTCATTAGGCGTTCCTGCCTTTGTGAAGACCATGTTGAAGGATTGTTATGAGCCGAAAACGTCTGAAAACCTGGTAAAGGCTTTAGCCGCTTTACCTACCATAGACAAAGTTTCTGAGTCAGAAAAAGAACAAGTATTTTTCCAAATTGAACAAGGCAAAATGGGAGTTGATGCTCAAAAAGCCATAGCAACCCTAAAAGGACTGACCATTCGCGGTTATATGACAACTGAATACGTGATGGTGAATCACTTAAACTATGTGATGGCACCTGGATTTTTCAATGGCTGTGAACCTCTAAAAAAATAAACCGACGAATGAATATTTTAAATAACGCAGAAAAACGCACCTATGGTGCAATTGTGATAGGTTCTGGTATGGCTGGCGGCTGGGCTGCTAAAGAATTTTGTGATAAAGGAATTAAGACGTTGGTGCTCGAAAGAGGTCGCCTGGTGACACATAATGAAGATTATCCGACTACGCTGATGAGTCCCTGGGAATTCGAACACCGCGGACAATTAACGAAAGAGGAAGTGGCCGAGAACCCGATTATATCCAAATGCTATGCTTTCAGAGAAGATGCGAAGCACTTTTTTGTCAAAGATAAGGAGCATCCTTACATTCAAGACAAGCCATTTGACTGGATTCGTGGCTACCAAACAGGCGGTAAATCGCTTATGTGGGCTCGCCAAACTCAGCGTTGGTCTCAACTAGATTTTGATGGTCCAGCACGTGATGGATTTGCGGTGCCTTGGCCGATCACCTACAAGGAAATAGATCCTTGGTATTCCTATGTGGAACATTTTGCTGGAATTTCTGGGACTAAGGATGGTTTAGATTCTTTGCCAGATGGAGATTTTTTGCCTCCGATGGAATTGACTTGCGTGGAGAAACATTTCCAAAAAGAAATGAAGCGTTTATACTCGGATCGCCATGTGATCATCGGTCGTTGCGCACACTTAACGGAGCCGCGTGATATTCATATTCAACAGGGACGCGGAACGTGTTTGGGACGTAATTTATGCCAAAGAGGTTGCCCTTACGGCGGTTACTTCAGTGCAAATTCCTCTACTTTACCTTGGGCAGCGAAGACGGGTAATATGACCCTGAGAACAGATTCAGTGGTTCATTCGATCATTTATGATGAAAAGAAACAGAAGGCGGTAGGTGTTCGCGTGGTAGATGCGCACACAAAAGAAATGGTGGAATATTACGC
This sequence comes from Spirosoma fluviale, assembly GCA_945906915.1. Taxonomy (GTDB): domain Bacteria; phylum Bacteroidota; class Bacteroidia; order Cytophagales; family Spirosomataceae; genus Aquirufa; species Aquirufa fluvialis_D. The sequence continues at coordinate 4,357 of CAMDSI010000063.1, forward strand.
TAAGGTTATTTTTGTGACGGCAGCTGCTATCAATACAAACTTGATCTTATTGAATTCGAAATCAGCTCGTTTCCCGAATGGATTAGGAAACGACAGTGGTTTATTAGGAACGCACGTGGCTTTCCACAATTACCGCGCCTCTTTATCGGCGGAATACGAAGGATTATTAGATTTTAAAACAGCTGGCGGTCGTCCTAATTCAGGTTATATTCCGCGTTTCAGAAATTTATACAAGCAAGAAACGAACTTCTTACGTGGTTATGCGGCGGGTATGAGTGGTGGAAGAGGAACACACGCTGACCAAAGCTCCGTAGGAGAAAGCTTGAAGAATTCGTTATTGAATCCCAAATGGTCGAACTGGTACGCTGGATCGCACATGATGGGGGAGACGATTCCGAAGGAAAGTAATAAAGTGACTTTGGACGCTACAAAAAAGGATGACTGGGGAATGCCTTTATTGCACATGGACGTGAGCTACGATAATAACGATGATCTAATGGTCAAAGACTTTATCGATCAATTCACAGAGATGTACGAGAAAGCCGGCTTTAAGAACATCAAAACGCGCGATACGCATGCTCCAGCTGGATTAGATATTCACGAGATGGGTGGCGTTCGAATGGGTTCAGATCCGAAGACATCACTTCTAAATAAGTGGAACCAACTGCACCACGTGAAAAACGTTTTCGTGACGGACGGGGCTTGTATGACCTCTACTTCTACTCAAAACCCTTCATTAACGTATATGGTCTTCACGGCGCGTGCGGTTGATTTTGCGGTAAAAGAAATGAAAAAAGGAAATCTGTAATGCAGACATTTTTAGGTAAAACGGCAGATCACCTGTTCCAAGCACATGGCATGGAAGGGTTGAAAGACATCGCCGTCGTGATGCCCTCGCAACGGGGTATACTTTACCTGAAAAAAGAATTAGCGATTCGAGGGGATAGGCCATTTCTATCTCCGGCCTTTTTTACCATCGAGGAATTTGCGCTGCAAATGACAGATTCGGTTTTAGAGGATCCGATTGATTTATTGTTCGAAGCCTATGCCTGTTTTAGGGAGGTGGATCCTAAGATTGATTTTGACCGCTTTGTGACCTGGGGCCAACTGATGTTAAAGGATTTTGATACCCTCGACCTTTATTTAGTGGATCCTATGGCTTTATTCTCCTTTCTTTCGGAGGCAAAGTCGATCGAACGTTGGGGGCAAGAATATGGCCAGGAACATTCGGATGAATGGATTACGGCTAATACCTCCGCCTATTTTAAGTTATACGACTCGCTTTTAGAGGTCTATATTCGGCTGAAAAGTCGTTTGGAAACGAAAGGAACTACTTACCGGGGGCTCGCTTACCGCAAACTAGTGGAGTTGTTAGAGGCGGGGAAATCACTCGGTTTTAAGCAGATCTATTTTGTCGGTTTTAATGCGTTGTCCAAATCGGAGGAAAGCATCATTCGCTTGTTATTGAAGGAGAATGTGGCGCAGACGCTTTGGGATGCAGATGAATATTATGTAAAGAATAGGCATCATCGGGCTGGAAATTGGTTACGAGAGTATTCTAATCCTGTCAATCCGGGGTATTTGTCGCGTGGACCTTTTCATTGGATGGAACGGGATTTGTTAGAAAAACCGAAAGAGGTGGAGATTGTGGGTTTAGCGAATCCGTCGGCCCAGATTTTTGTGGCTTTAGAGCAAATTCGAGCTTGGCAAAGTGAACATGGCGATGTAGAACAGGTGGCCTTGGTTTTAGGCGACGAAAGCCTTTTGGATTCACTAATGCCTTATTTAGGGGAGTTCAAAGATCGCCTCAATATCACGATGGGTTATTCGTTGAAGAAGGCCCAAGTGTTTTCGCTGATCGAAATGTGGTGGGCCTTGGTGCCTTTGGAAAAATATGCGATTGCATTAGTTAAGTCTTTGAAAGAGCATCCTTTAATGCAATCTATAAAGGTACCTGCCTGGAAAGAGACAGATTTATATCTCTCACAAGTTCCGAGCGGGGGTAACATTTTTATTCCATCTTCTTCTAGTTTCGAAGATTGCCTGAAAGCATTGATTCGCCTGTTAACGGATATACTTTACAAAACAGATAAGGACGATTGGGATGCGGAATCGCAGGCGATTTTGCAGGCTTTGGCCGTGTTAGATAAGCTGGAAGAGATCGCTCAAGCGAATTCCTTTATTTCCGTAAAAAGTGGTCAGACGCTCTGCAAACAAATGTTGCAACAGCAGAAGATGACTTTTGAGGGGGCAGAAAACCGGTCCTTGCACGTCATGGGATTACTCGAGACGCGGACTTTGGACTTTGACCGGGTGATTGTTCTCTCGTTGAATGAAGGCAGTTTGCCGGGAACGCGGAAGCGCGAAAGTTTGATACCCGTCGATATTGCGAATATGGCGGCTTTTTCGCTGCCTACATTTACGCAAGCGGATGCGGTGACGAGTTATCACTTTTATCGATTATTGCAGCGGCCTAAGGAGGTGATGTTAGTGTATGTACAAAATGATTCTTCTGCTAAAGAAGTGAGTCGTTTTATACGTCAGATTCGCTATGATTGGGCCAAAAAGAATCCACACTTGATTTTGCGCGAGCCAGCCGTGAAATTTAGTTCAGATACCTTGGCGGATGGCGAAGCTGAATTACGCATAGAGAAAACACCTGAATTAATTGCTCAAATCAAGGATATTTTAGCGAATCGAGGGTTATCCCCTTCATCGGTAGCGATGTTTTCCAGCTGTTCTTTGAAGTATTATTTCTCTCAAATTGTCAACCTGCAACAAGAGAAACAGCGGGACGATGAAATGGGGGCGGATGTGTTTGGGACCTGGGTGCATAAGGTGTTGGAAATTTTAGATCGACGTTTAATTTCAACCGGTGGATGGGAGGATGCGCTTTCGGTAGCTCAAAAGAAAGAGTTAATCGCCCCTTTATTAGCTGAGGCGATGGAGGATATAAAGGAGCGAGAGGGAAATTTTGAGGTGGAGAAAGGCTTTAATTATGTACTTCAGGAGGTGGCCAAAACCTTATTAGGAAGCTATTTCGAGGAATCAGCGTCTTGGTATGAAGATCGTATTCAACTTTTGGCGGTGGAGGAAGTGGTGGAAACCAGAATTTCAGTGCCTGTGGGCTCCGAGATGTGGCCGATACGAATGAAAGGGCGAATTGATCGCATCGATTTGAAAGGAGGTTCAGAATTGCGAATTGTCGATTATAAGACGGGAAAGGTGGAGAAAAAAGACGTTAATGCTGGCGAGAGTTTGGCGGGAACCCTGCGTGAGGAGGAACTCAAAGCTAAACTTTTTCAGTTGTGGATGTATAAGTTTTTAGTGACTAAGGAATTACAAAAAGCTTCTGAAGAACGAATAGGTCCTTTACAGGGTTTGGAATTAGCTAGATTAACTATTCAGCCGGGTATTATCTCTTTTAGAAATTTTTCAGATAAATTAATTTCGGCTCCTTTAGAATTCTCAGAGGAAGAAAGCGTGGCATCCTTCCTGCGCGAATCAGAAGAATTGGTTGGTTTTTGGGTGAATTCGTTGATCTCCACTGAGACAGCTTTTGAAAAAACGGTGAATTTAGACCAATGTACTTACTGTGATTTTACCTCAATTTGCCATCGAAACGTGTAGTTTGCTGAAAATGACTTAATTTTATGCTTTAATTAATATAACATGACATTTCAAGAAATCAACGATCGTATTATTGCTTTAGCTGCCCAAAAAGGAGGACAAGGCGTATCTTTTAAATTTGCCTTCCCAAGCGGCATCATTGTCGTAGGAGCGGACGGTTCTGTTTCGAATGAAAACTTAGATTCAGATTGCACTATCTCCACTACAGAGGAAACATTTACTTCGATCTTAAACGGCGAATTAAATTCTATGATGGCCGTAATGACGGGAAAAGTAAAAATCTCTGGCGATATGTCTGTCGCGATGAAATTGACGAATTTACTGTAATACATGAATTTTAGCGACACGATTGTAGCTTTAGCGACGCCCGCAGGGGTAGGAGCGATCGGGGTAATACGTCTTTCCGGAGATCGAGCAATCGAAATCGTGAACGCTGTGTTTCATCCCAAAGATCTCTCCACCCAAGCTTCTCATACGATACATTACGGTCGTATCGAGTCCGCTGGTCGTGTCTATGACGAAGTGGTCGCTAGTTTATACATCGCGCCACGTTCCTACACAAAAGAAAATGTGGTCGAAATATCGTGCCACGGATCTCCTTTCATCCAAGAGAGTATCTTGCAATTGTTTGTAGAACAGGGGGCTCGCTTCGCTCGCCCCGGCGAATTCACCCAGCGCGCTTTCCTAAACGGAGCCTTCGATTTAGCCCAGGCCGAAGCCGTAGCTGACGTCATCGCTGCCGATTCGGCTGCGGCGCAAAATGCCGCTTTGCACCAATTGCGTGGCGGTTTTTCGAAAGAATTAGCGGCATTGCGCGAGGAGTTAATTCATTTTGCTTCCTTAATTGAATTGGAATTAGATTTTGGTGAGGAAGACGTGGAATTTGCAGATCGCAAAGATTTAGAAGCTTTAGTTAATCAATTATTAACGAATATTCGGCCTTTAGTTTCCAGCTTTAGAGCAGGTAATGCGGTGAAGAATGGAGTCGCAACGGTGATCGTAGGGAAACCCAATGCAGGAAAATCAACCTTATTGAATGCCTTATTGAACGAGGATCGTGCCATCGTATCTGATATAGCCGGAACAACCCGCGATTCCCTTGAAGACGAATGGACTTTAGGCGGAATCAAATTCCGCTTAGTGGATACGGCCGGCTTACGTGAAACGACGGATATTATCGAAGCGCTAGGAGTGGAGCGAACGCAAGCTTGGGTGAAGAAAGCGCAGGTGGTCATTTATATGGCGGATGCGACCTCTGAAACTCCCGCTGGGCTCGCGGCCGGAGTCGAAGCCCTCGGTTCACTAGAGATTCCCGTGATTAAGTTGTTGAACAAAGTGGATCAAATCTCTGATCTGTCTGCATTTAAAACATCCATCCCAGATTTAATTCCCATCTCCGCTAAAAACCGCGAGGGACTGAATGACCTTGAAACCGCCTTATTAAACGTAGTGGGTTTAGATCAAGTGAGCACGAATGGCACTTTAGTGACGAATCTTCGTCACTACCAGCAATTATTGCATACGCAAGAAACACTAGAAGGTGTTCTTGCAGCATTAAAAACTGGTTTAACCGGCGATCTCATCGCACAAGACCTTCGCTATGCCCTGCACCATTTAGGTGAGATTACTGGGCAGATATCGAATGACGATTTGTTGAAGAATATCTTTGGCAAGTTTTGTATCGGAAAGTAAGCAGCCTGCGGCTGCAGTCAAAAGGTCGCTGCAAGCAGCTTAGTCAAAGAGTCCGAAGGAGCTTAGTTTAGAGATTTAAAGCAAAGACCAAAGTTCAAAGATCAAAGTTGGAACCGCCTTCGGCGATGCTATTTAGATTATAGATTAGAGAGTATAGAGTAGAGTTTTTTTCGATGACTTGTTTTAGATTAGAGCTATTTTAGTGTCCCATTTAAGAAAATATGGCAAAGACCATTTTCTAATGGGACACCAAAATAGTTCTAAAACAAGTCTCGAAACTGAAAACCGTTAGTCAATCTCTCCTTGCCAAGTTTCTGATACTCCGCCAACGCCCACAGCACGAATTCCTTTAAGAAAAGGATATCCTCTTTCGCATAATCCGGTTGGTATTTCTTGATCAATTCATTCAACGGCTTAATCTCATTCAAAGTCGAAGCATAGTCAGCTGCATTACATTCATCATACAATACCACGCCACCTTCTGCATAAATAGCCTCCATTAAAGTGGCATATGGGCTTTCTTCAATCTTCTTAGATAACTTTTCGATCTTAGGGAATAGACCTGGGAAGAATGATTTAATGGCAGAACCGATCAATTGTTCAGCTACAAAAGCCGCGCCTTCTTGTTCGCCTTCATACACTAATTCCACTTTTCCTGTGATCGCTGGGATGGTTCCTATAAAGTCTGCCAAACGTACAGTCGTAGATTTCTCGCGATTTAGTAAGGCACGTCTTTCCGCCGTGCTGACTAAACTCTCGAGCATCGAAATACTCATACGAGCGCTGACGCCACTTTTGGTATCGACATACTCACTTTCTCTCGCCTCAAA
>CAMDSI010000064.1 GCA_945906915.1 Spirosoma fluviale
TCTAGATTAAATGCCCAGGCAAACCAAAGAAATTTTTTGGGCTCATGCAACAAGCGATATAATAGGTAAATAACGGAAATATAGATAATCCCAAAAATCAAGTAGGAAACATTTAGCGCCGGAATTGCGTTAAGTAATGGATCGTTCCATTGGGTGCCTTCTCTGAGTTGGATCCATTGGAAATAATTATCCGCCTTGATTGGAAAGATAGTGAATACGGCCAAAGATCCAACGAATTGTAGGGCGAAGGTTCGATCTTTAAAGGCGGCTTTCCAGGATTGTTTCAATTTTGAACGAAAATTAGGTAATTTAAGAAGCGAAATTAGTGCTAAAAAATAAAATAAGATGAAAAAGATCTCAAAAATTACAGTTATTGTGTTGAGCATCATCACGAGCGCTTTTCATTTTTCTTGTGGCAGTGCCACAGAAGCAAATGCAAACAAGAAGAGTAAACAGACAAATAAAATGGATCAGAAATTAGAGAAAATAACTTTTGGGGCGGGATGCTTCTGGTGCGTGGAGGCCGTTTTTCAGCGCGTAAAGGGTGTGAAAGCTGTTAGTTCGGGTTATATGGGGGGAAAGATGAAGAATCCGACCTACCGTGAAGTTTGTTCTGGTTTGACGGGTCATGCGGAGGTTTGTCAATTAAGTTATGATCCGAAGGAAGTGAGTGTGGCTACGTTGCTGGAGATTTTTTGGCAAACACATGATCCCACTACATTGAATAGACAAGGAGCAGATGCGGGAACGCAATACCGTAGCGCGGTGTTTTTCCATACGCCTGAGCAGCAAAAAGAGGCGGATGCCTGGAAGCAAAAATTGAATGATTCACATGTTTTCCCGAATCCAATCGTAACGGAGATTACAGCTGCATCGGAGTTCTATGTGGCAGAAGACTACCACCAGAATTATTTCAATGAGAATGGGACGGAGCCTTATTGCCAGATAGTTATTAAACCGAAGATGGATAAGTTTTTAAAGGCCTTTAAATCAAAATTAAATTAGTCAAAACTAAACTAGAATCCACCTTTATCATAAAAACTACGCCTGCGGGAAAGTTTTAAATCCTGCAAAAGGGTTGATTTAACCCGCAGATCGAAGGAATAATTACTTGAACGGCCATAGAACGGACTTGCTATCGGAGTCCAGTTGAAATTCATTTCCCAGCAATGCAGGTCGCGGTGCACGGACATATTCGTATAAGTCAGGCCTTTGTATTTAAAGTCAAAACCGGAGGTTACCGAGAATTTCCATTTCTCGGAAAGACTTAGGTCCCCTTGGAAACTAAGTCCACTGATGTTTTGGGGTGAAGCTAAACCGGTCTTGTTCATGCTATATTGATAGGAGAAAGAGAAATTCCAAGGCACATTCCAGTCGACATAGTCGTCTAGATTTCGGTTTATTTGGTTCATTTGTGCCTCGCTAGCATTTTTATTTTCTTTTGGCTTAGGCTTTCCTGCTGAGAAACGCCGGCCCACGGATAAGTTAAAACCTTGTAAACGGGCTAATCCAGCTCCTTGGCTGAACATATAGTCAGGCGTTCTGCGTCCAATATCGAAAAACAAAGGATCAGCTACATAGAGATACGGATCAAAACTTCCACCCATATTAATGTCAAAATCTTTCACACGGGAGGCGAGGTTAAAGCCGATATTGGAAAGGGCGTATTCTTTGGCAAGTAAATTATAACTACCGTTCAAACCGAAATTATCCAATATCCGTACCTTTTCTGTTAGCACACTAGCGGTGTCTGACTTAGTTTTTAACTTCGCCTCTAGCGTATTTTGGATGCCAAAAGAAATCGCCCCCGTGGCACCCCCATAACTCATCGTACGTGGATCAAAAGTGCTGATTCGACGAATATCGCCTATTTGCTCCTTGCCATCCGTATTGATGAATTTCCGATTATTGATACGCACATCTTGGAAATACCCCAAACTTGGATCAGAGTTATCAGGTGTATAGCTTAAACTAACCGACGGAACTACTGTATGTCGGATAGCTTCTAAACGACCCTTTTTGAAACGTAATGTCCCAAATAAACGCGTATTCATGCTCGCTGAAAATGCAATCTGCGAATTGAATTTAGGTAAACCTCCCACGGTATCGATGCGGACAGTCGAATCAGCAGGGACATACGTGTATTTATAGGATCTAGTATACATATTACCAGACCAAGAAACGCCCGGAGTCAAGTTGATATGTTTCGTTAATTTCAGGTTAGGTAACGATAAAGGAATGCTATAATTAAATTTCGTTTGGGCCTTTTCCCAAAGAATCGGAAGCGTACTCGCATCCACCGGAATCACCCCTGCCGGCACATCGTCAGCACCCGTGGGAATAAAGGGTCTTTGAATGGTTCCTCTAAGTGAATTGGAGGAACGCGGATAGACGTCAAATTCGTAACGCGTGTAGGGATCGCCTATTTGGTTCGTCATTGAAATACCTCCAGAAAAATCTAAACCGACACGAAATTGATCAATGAATCGATCCCCTAAAGAGTTTTTCTTTTTGAAGGGTTGTATTTGGTTTAGGCCAAAGTTAAAATCCGTTCCCGCATCGAAAACTCGAGTACTTGTATTTTGATTGATTCTGAGGTTAATGCTGGTGCGGACTGTCTGTCCAAAATTATGGGAATACTGTACTGATGAACCGATTGTATTCGATAGGTATTGCTGCGTATTAAAGGAATTAAATTGATTGTATGAATTAGAAGCGATGTTAACGGAAGCCGAGAAACTCGAATTTCCTGTGCTGCGTGGCGCATGAGACCATTGTAAGGCAAAATCGGTCCGTTTTGTCGGGTCAAATTCATCTCCATTGCTATTGCGATTGAAGGCTAAATTAAAGCTTCCCGTATACCGGTAACGCTTGTTATATTGCGAATTGGCGCCAAGTCCCCAGCCACCTTTGGAGTATATTTGGCCCGTAAATCGTACCCCAATATTTTCACTCGCTGCCCAATAATAACCACCCTCCCGTAAATAGAACCCTCGGCCATTTGGCTCTTCGCCATAAGTGGGCATGATAATACCTGATTTTCCGGCTTCTTTCGGTTGAGAATAAGGGAAAAAACCAAAAGGTAAGCCAATAGGCAATGGAATATCATTTAATTCAAAGTGAAAGGGACCGGAGATGATCTCTTTTTTACCCACCACCTTGATCTTACTTGCCTTTATGTGGAAGTGAGGATGTGTTAAATTACAGGTGGTATAGATGGCATTTCGGATATACAAGTTCTCTTCCTCGTCTTTTTTGACATTTTTACCTTGCACAAATCCCTCTCCTTGCTGTGTGACAATTCCTTTAATGATCGCCCGCTTTGTCTTGAAATTATAGCGTATTTCGTCCGAATCGTATTTATCACTTCCCTGCAGAAAGACCGGAAGTCCGATCATTTTTTTAGTCAACGTATCCTTAGTTCCGATCGCATAAACCTCATTTTTTGCCCAATCGAGGCGTATATAATTAGCTTCGAGAGAGATTTCTCCGTATTTGACTTTGGCACCTCCATACAGATTCACCACTTGTGCATCTGCGTCTAAGATCGTAGAGTCTACGGCAGAATAGTAAACCGTGGTCTGCAAATCTGCAGCCGTGTCTTTAGGGATGGATTTACGTAAAGTATCCGTCGAAATTACCCTCTGTGCTTTCGCTTCTGAAAGAGAAGAAAAAAGGAGCAGCAGGGTAATAAAAAGGTAATATGTGGATTTCTTTACCAAATGGAATTTAAAAATTATATTTGTAAAATAGATACAAGCCTACAAAATTACATCTTTGCTTGTTATCAACGTGTAACAATTAGAAAATAATGTTTAATCAGATAAAATCTATCGGTTTATTTTTCTCGCTGGGTTTATTGCTGACGGCATGGACGCCTAGCGGCATTCAGAAAACGGATAATAAGAATAAAATCAAAGTGGTTTGCTTAGATGCGGGCCACGGAGGTAAAGATCCTGGATGTTTGGGCCCTAAAGGTTCACATGAAGGAATTGTAACCTTGCATATTATTCAGGAGTTAGGGAGGAAGCTAAAAGCAGCACATCCGGATTTGAAGATTATTTATACGCGTGATACGGATACGTTTATTGAATTGAACGAACGAGCGAATATTGCTAATCGAAATAAAGCGGATCTTTTCATTTCGGTACATTGCAATGCGGCGGCGAATAAAAATGCGTACGGAACGGAAACGTATACCATGGGTTTGCATAAAACGGATGGTAATTTGAATGTAGCGAAGCGAGAGAACTCCGTTATCTTGCAGGAGAAGGATTATCAAAAGACTTACGATGGTTTTGATCCGAACTCACCGCTAGCGCATATTATGATGGCTAATTACCAAAGTGCTTTTATGGCGAGCTCGGTAAAATTCGCTTCGAAAGTGGAAGAACAGTTTACTAAGACCTATCAACGTAAGAGTTTTGGCGTTAAGCAGGCCGGTTTTTTAGTTATCTGGCGAACGGCGATGCCCAGCGTGCTCGTAGAAACGGGATTTTTAACAAACCCAGAGGAAGAGAATTATTTATCCTCCTCAACGGGGCAAGCAGAGGTGGCAACGGCAATTGCCACTGCTTTTAAAGCTTATAAAGAAGAAATCGAAAAATAGATACGATGTTCAAAAGCAATGAATTGAAAGTGGGGTTTTTAGCATTTTTAGCCTTTTTAATCCTTTATTTCGGATTTAATTTTCTAAAAGGAAATGATATATTCTCATCCGCTCGTATCTATTATGTAGAATACGAAAATGTAGATGGCTTGATGGTTTCTAATCAAGTGATGATAAATGGTATCGAAGTAGGAAAGGTGAAGAAAGTGGAAATTCAACCCACTAAGTCCAATAAAATTTTAGTCACCCTTCGCCTTAGCCAAGACATGGTGATTCCCGATAAAACAGTCGCCGTTCTTTCTGATGGAGCGCTTTTAGGGGGTAAAATTATTCGCTTGCGTTTAGAGGGCAAGGGTAATTTAGCGGAGGATTCATTCTTAAAAGGGGAAACCGAGGTGGGCTTAACCACCTTATTAAAAGAACGTGCGATTCCTGTGATTGCTAATGCCGATTCACTCTTAGTTTCCTTTCGTCAAATTTCTACTAAGTTTGACAATACAGGAACCTACCTGAATACCTTGTTGAAAACATCGAATGAAACGGTGTCAAATCTGAATGGGTCGGTGAATGGCATTGTAGCTGATAATCGGGCAAATATTGCTCAGATTTCTTCGAACATGAAGATTTTGTCAGCGGATTTAATGGAAACGGAAAAGCAATTGCGCCCTTTATTAACGAAGTTCAATTCGGTGGCTGATTCGTTACAAGCATTAAGGTTAGGTAAGACTTTGAAAGAAGTCGATGCGGCAGTCATTTCGCTAAAGAAGATTGTGCAAGGTTTAGAGCGTGGCGAAGGCACCGCGGGTAAATTGATTAAGAATGATAGCCTATATGTAGGTTTAAATAAAACACTCGTTGATCTAGATAAGCTATTGCTTGACTTCAGATTACAGCCGAAACGGTATATTGGCATTTCCGTTTTTGGAAAGAAAAACACCCCTCCTTCTAATTAATCTATGTCTACGATTCAAGTGAAAATTACAGCCAGTCCTGAGCTGTCTGATATTTTAGTCGCTGAACTAGGCGAAATCCAATTCGATATTTTCGAAGATGCTGATACGGGGGTAATTGCTTATTGCCCTGAAGTGGATTTTTCTGTGGAGGCTTTAGCGGAGATTATGTCCCGCTATGGTTTAGAAACATACGAAACTAATCGAATCGAGAAGCAAAACTGGAATGAGGTATGGGAAAGTAATTATGATCCCATTCGCATCGAGGACTTAGTGTTGATTCGCGCCAGTTTTCATCCGTCTGAGCCTGGTTTTCAGGTGGAGTTAGTCATTAATCCTAAAATGTCTTTTGGAACAGGTCACCACGAAACGACTTCGCTGATGGCGAAAGCTTTGTTCGATGTGGATATAACGGATAAAAGTGTTTTAGATGCAGGAACGGGTACGGGTCTATTGGCTTTTGTGGCAAAGAAACGTGGTGCGGGATTCGTGCGCGGCTTTGATATCGACGAATGGTCAGTAGAGAATTCTATCGAAAATGCCGGCTTAAATGCTTGTGAAGAGATTCCATTCGTGCTGGGAACTATCCTTGAAGAGGATGAGACCACGTATGATGTATTATTAGCCAATATTAATCGAAATATCTTATTAGCAGAAATGGCGGAGTATGCTGCGCGCATTAAGCCAGGTGGCCTACTTTTCTTGAGTGGTTTCTACACCGAAGACATTCCACTTTTATTGGAATCCGCTGAAAAGCAGCAACTTAATTTAATTTCTCAATCATCAAAAAACAACTGGGCTTGCTTGCAATTGAGAAAAAAACCTTAATTTTAAAGGTTTGACTCTTGTAATCCGGAAAATCGGATGTTTTTAAAATGAAAATAGCTCCTAACAAACCTTTCAAGGTTGTTTATTCTTTATTGTCTCACGAATGCCTCGGGTACTTATTCGAAGTCTTTGTGGTGCAATTAAATGAGAAGGGAGCTTTGACTTGGGAGTATCAAACGCTTACTTCTCGGAATTTCCATGAATTTGAACATTCGCTTGATGAGCGCGATCGTACCTCGGTACGCTTGATCGAGAGTATGAAACCGATGGCAGTTTACGAGAAGTTCAATACCTCGAAGCGGAAGACGGTGGAGGAATTCTTTTTGAAGACATTTGACGCGGAAAAAGGAGAAAAAGAAATTCAAGAGGCCGTCATGTCGGTAATTGAGAAGAAAAGAGGTCAGGTTTTTGGTCTTATTTGTCCTGATAAGACACTTTTCATCATGGGAAATGATGGAAATCCGATGCGTCAAGCCGTTCAAATCGAAGCGGAGGCGGTAGATGTTTTATTCCATTTTATGCGTAATGAGGAAAATACACACTATTTTCCTACGCTAAAATACCTAGGTAATAAATTAGAATTCCAGCACAAGGAGGCAGTTGTTTTATGTGACGAACCGGCTTGGATGCTAATGAACCAGAAGTTATATCACTTCAACCCAGAATTAGAGGGCAAAAAATTGCGTCCTTTCTTAAATAAGAAGTTCGTTGCGATTCCCAAGAATATGGAGGAAGATTACTTCCGGAAGTTCGTGAAAGCAATGGTAGCTCGTTACCCCGTCTATGCGAAAGGTTTTGAGATTATAAATACCGAAAAGCCAGTTCAATTCTTACTTTCTTATGGGCCCACAGCGCCTAAATTAGAGGAAGAAGAGACCTTGAAAAAGAAGGCAGCCATAGAAGCGGCTGATCGCTGGAATTTTGTGTTATCCTTTCAATATGGCAATAATCGATTCCCTTGGGATGGATTGTCGTCAGATGCGAATGTACTCTTCGAAAAGAAAGGGGACAGCTATGCTTTCCAAAAAATTATGCGTTCGCATGTGAAGGAAAAAAGAGCTTTCCAGCTTTTGAAAACTTTAGGGCTAAAGATGGAAAATGATGGTCGTGCTTCCATGCAACGTGGAGAGGCCGTTCAATGGTTAACTTCAAGCAAAGAAGCGCTTGATCAAGCAGGTTTTGTAGTTCAGTTTAAAGGGGATGGGCAAGCCCCACGTTATTTCCTCGGAAAGCCAGAAATCAATATTCGCATTGGCGAAAAATTGGATTGGTTTGATATTCAGGCGGTGATTTCTTTTGGGGAGTTCTTAATTCCTTTCTTGAAAATTCGTCAGCTAATTCTCCAAAAGAAGAAAGAATTTCATCTGCCGGATGGTTCTATCGCGATGATTCCGGATAATTGGTTCCATGATTACCAAGATTTATTCTATTTCTCGGAGACACGTCCCGGAGAAGAGGGCGTTTTCTTGCGTCGTCAGCATTATCAGTTGGTGCAGGAATGGGAGAATCAAGACCTAGTGAAGACGGCTTTACGCTCTAAAACGGTGAGTGATTTAGCACTTGAAGCAAAAGAATATCCTATTCCTAAGAACTTTAAAGGAACCTTACGTCCGTACCAATTGGAAGGTTATCGCTGGATGCGCACGCGGCAGGCGGCTGGTTTAGGCGCCTGTTTGGCGGATGATATGGGTCTAGGTAAAACCGTACAGACACTTTGCTTATTACAGAGTTTGAAGGAACAAGGGGAGGGCTTGCCTACCTTACTAGTGATGCCTACCTCCTTGTTATATAACTGGGAGATGGAGGCGAAGAAATTTACGCCTCAATTGCGCGTTTTAGTCTATAGCGGACCTCAAAGGGAGAAGTTGCAGGCTCAGATCGGAAAGGTTGATTTACTTCTTTGCTCTTTTGGAATGGTGCGATCTGACATCGAATGGTTCGAAAAGCAAGCCTTTTCGTATGTCATTTTAGATGAGTCGCAGGCGATTAAGAATCCTATGGCGAATATTACCAAAGCCGTTCAAAAACTAAATGCTAAATTTCGTCTCGTTATGACGGGAACTCCGCTGGAGAATTCGACGATGGATCTTTGGTCCCAAATGAATTTTGTTAATACCGGCTTACTCGGAACGCAGCGCTATTTTAAAGATCACTTCCAATTGCCTATCGAAAAGAAGGCGGATATGGAGAAGAAAAAACGTCTATACTTCTTAATTAAGCCCTATTTACTACGTCGCGAGAAGCGTCAAGTGGCCGCTGATTTACCTGAGAAAATGGAATCGGTTACTTATTGCTCGATGACAGAGGAGCAGGAGCGACTTTACGATAAGACGAAATCATTCTATCGAGATGTATTATTAAAGCAGATTAAGGATGAGGGTTTACAGAAATCTCGATTCTCCGTATTGCAAGGTCTGACGAAATTGCGCCAGCTCGCGAATCATCCATCGCTTTGCGAGGAGGGTTATACAGGTGATTCTGGTAAGATGGAAGCTGTTTTAGAGAAATTAGAAACAGTATTAGAGCAGCATCACAAAGTGTTGATCTTTAGTCAATTTGTGCAGCACCTGAACTTGATTAAAAAGGCTTTAGATGAGCGCGGTATTGCTTACGCCTATTTAGATGGTAGTACGCTTGACCGGAAGGGCCAGGTGGAGAGTTTCCAAAAAGACGATGGTCAATCGGTTTTCCTTATTTCCTTAAAGGCGGGTGGGGTAGGCTTGAACTTGACAGCGGCTGATTACGTTTTCTTATTAGACCCGTGGTGGAATCCAGCGGCAGAAGCTCAGGCCATTGACCGGGCACACCGAATCGGCCAAAAGAAAACAGTATTCACCTATAAATTCATTTCGAAAGAAACGGTGGAAGAGAAAATTCTAGCCTTGCAGCAACGCAAGAAGGATTTAGCCTCCGAATTAGTCACGTCAGACGAGAGTATCTTACGCGCCTTGAGCGAGGACGAGGTACTCGATTTATTAAGCTAAAATCTTAACGAGAATATTTTTAGCCACTTCATGACTGATGAAGATGGGTTCTGCGTCATTGATGGAGACGAAAATAGATCGATCAAATTCATTTATCTCTTTAATATCTAGTTTTGCTCCCAGACTCAACTGCAGCTTTGTAAGCAATTGTAAGAATACCGCAGAATCTTGAGCAACCCCCATTAATGTGCAGGTTTTAGTTGCCTTGATATCAGAAAGATGCGAATAGGCTAATTCTGGTAAAACGCCTTCTTTGTTCGGAATAGGGTCACCATGCGGATCGGTTTTAGGGAATCCGAGGTACTCATCTAATTTGTTGACTAAATCATCGGATTCGATGTGCTCTAATTGTTCTGCGATTTCATGCACTTCATCCCAGTTAAAGCCCATTTTATCGACTAAGAATACTTCCCAAAGTCGGTGCTTCCGCACAATGGATAACGCAATCTTTTCTCCCGTAGGACTCAAGCGCACGCCTTGGTATTTCTGGTAATTCACCCAACCCTTTTCGGCTAATTTGCGTAACATATCCGTAACGGAGGCTGCTTTCGTTTGCATTAGCTCTGCAACGGCATTGGTCGAAATCTCTTCAGATGTTGCTTCTGAGAGGCGGTGAATGACCTTTAGGTAGTTTTCTTCTGTAAAT
>CAMDSI010000065.1 GCA_945906915.1 Spirosoma fluviale
GAACGCGATTGCTCGATTCAACGTCGTCACCAAAAATTATGTGAAGAAACTCCTTCCCCTGCCCTTTCTGACGAATTACGTAAGAAAATGGGGGATGCTGCGATTGCAGGTGCGACAGCCATCGGTTACGAAGGTGCTGGAACCGTTGAGTTCTTAGTGGACAAAAATGGGGATTTCTACTTCATGGAGATGAATACGCGTATCCAAGTAGAGCACCCGATTACAGAAGAAGTAACAGATTTTGACCTAATTAAGGAGCAAATTAAGGTAGCAGCAGGTATTCCGATTTCGGGCCAAAACTACTTCCCTAAATTATTCGCTCTCGAATGCCGTATTAATGCGGAGGATCCAGCGAACGGTTTCCGGCCATCTCCAGGTAAAATCACGAATCTTCACCTTCCAGGCGGCCATGGGGTTCGTATTGACTCCCATGTCTATTCTGGTTACACGATTCCACCTAATTACGATTCGATGATTGCTAAGGTGATCGTTTCAGGCCAAAGCCGCGAAGAGGTTCTTCTTCGCATGAAACGTGCTTTGCAAGAATTCGTGATCGAGGGTATCAAAACAACGATTCCATTCCACATTAAATTAATGGATGATCCGATATTCAAATCGGGTAAATTCACGACGGCCTTCATGGACACTTTTGATTTGAATGACTTATAATTTTGCCCATTCAGGGATTGAAAAAGGAGGCTTTCGGGTCTCCTTTTTTTATTATAAAACATTTTCAATTAGACACTTGCATATCAATTGAAGATTTTATAAATTTGCACTCCCATTTTTCGATTGAATGCCCGTTTGAAAGATAAAATAGGTCATAATCAATTCCTTTAGACAAATTCCGTGGTCTAGGTGGAAACGATTCAAACAGTTAAATTATAAACAAGTGGATACTTTAAGTTACAAAACCATCTCCGCAAACAAAGCTACTGTACAGAAAGCTTGGTTTGTTGTAGATGCTGAAAATCAAATTTTAGGACGTGTTTGTTCTGAAATTGCGAAAATCATTCGTGGAAAACACAAGCCTTCTTTTACTCCACACGTTGATTGTGGCGATCAAGTGATCGTTATCAACGCGGATAAAATTCGCTTAACTGGTAAGAAAATGACAGACAAGGTGTATATCCGTCACACGGGTTACCCAGGTGGTCAGCGTTTCGCAACTCCACGCGAGGTTTTAGTAAAGAACCCAAGAGGTGTTGTAGAATCAGCAGTAAAAGGTATGTTACCTAAAAACCGTTTAGGTCGTGAATTATTTCACAACTTATTCGTTTATGCGGGATCAGAACATCCTCACGCAGCTCAACAACCTAAAGTAATTACCTTTTAACGGACATTAAGATAATGGCAGAAATAACAAGTAAAATCGGTAGAAGAAAGACAGCAGTAGCTCGTATTTCTATGACACCAGGTAAAGGCCAGATTAAAATCAACGGCCGTATGTTAACTGATTACTTTCCATCTGAAATTCTTCAGATTGTTGTTAATCAACCATTCGCTTTAACGAACACAGTAGGTTCATTTGATGTAACAGCTAACGTAGATGGCGGTGGTATCAAGGGACAAGCTGAAGCGCTTCGTATGGCGATTTCACGTGCACTTCAAACGCAAGATGCAGAATTACGTTCCCCTTTGAAAAAAGAAGGATTCTTAACTCGTGACCCACGTATGGTGGAGCGTAAGAAACCGGGACGTGCGAAAGCTCGTAAGAGATTCCAGTTCTCTAAGCGTTAAGATTTGTTCGTGGAAAAGGCTTGTCTGTTGCCGATGCCTTTTCCACTTTTATATTATTCACACTTAAACAACCAAAATGGCACAATTAAGCTACAACGACTTGCTTGACGCAGGCGTTCACTTCGGTCACTTGACTCGTAAGTGGGATCCTAAAATGGCTCCATATATCTTTATGGAGAAAAATGGTATCCACATCATTGATCTAAATAAAACTATCTCTTCTTTAGAAGAAGCTTCAGCAGCTCTTCGTGCGATTGTACGTTCTGGCCGTAAGGTTATGTTCGTTGCAACGAAAAAGCAAGCACAAGAAATTGTGACGACAGAAGCAGATAAATTAAAAATGCCCTACGTTACTGACCGTTGGTTAGGTGGTATGTTGACTAACTTCGCGACTGTACGCAAGTCCATCAAGAAGATGTCTAGCATTGATAAAATGTTAAAAGACGAAGTTCTTGTTAAAACGATCGCTAAGCGTGAGCGTTTAATGTTAACTCGTGAAGAAGAAAAATTAAAGCGTGTGTTAGGTGGTATCACTGAATTAACTCGCCTTCCAGCGGCTTTATTCATTGTAGACGTTAAGCGTGAGCACATCGCGGTTTCTGAGGCTAAGAAATTAGGTATCCCAGTTTTCGCTATGTGTGATACTAACTCTAACCCAGACTTAGTTGATTACCCTATCCCAGCGAATGATGATGCATACAAGTCTATCTCTATCATCATCACAGCTATTTCTAAAGCAATCGAAGAAGGTTTAGCTGAAAGAAAGCAGGATAAAGATGATGCTCGTGAGGCGGAAGAAGTAGAAGCTAAAAAAGCAGCGGACGACGATTCACAAGAGGCAGCTAAGGTAGCGGCTAAATACGAAAAAGAAGCAGAACAAGAATAAATATTCATAACATGTCAATTACAGCAGCAGACGTAAATAAGTTACGCCAAATGACAGGCGCGGGAATGATGGATTGCAAAAAAGCTTTGACAGAAGCCGAAGGTGACTTCGAAGCAGCAGTTGATTTCCTTCGTAAAGCAGGTCAAAAAGTAGCCGCGAAACGTGCAGATAATGAAACGAATGAAGGTGTTGTTTTAGTAGCACTTAATGCGGATCATTCTAATGGTAAAATAATTGCTTTAGCTTGCGAAACTGAACCAGTTTCTAAAGTGCCAGACTTCAATAACTTAGCGAAAACAATCATTGACAAAGCAGCAGCGTCTCACGCTCCTTCAGCGCATGATTTATTAGCTGAGCCATTAGCAGATGGACGTTCATTAGAAGGGCACATCATCGACTTAACTGGTAAAATTGGAGAGAAAATTACCTTAGCTGCTTACGAAAACGTAACAGCGGAGAAAGTTGTTTCTTATATTCACTCGAATAACAAAATCGGTGTTTTAGTAGCATTCGAAAACGTTCAAGGAGCAGATGTATCTGAAGTAGGTAAAGATATCGCCATGCAAATCACCGCTATGAAACCAGTCGCTTTAGACAAGGATGGCGTTGATTCTGAGACAATTGAAAGAGAAATCGAAATCGGAAAAGATCAAGCACGTCAAGAAGGTAAGCCGGAGGCGATGTTAGAGAAAATTGCGGTAGGTAAATTAGAGAAGTTCTACAAAGAGCAAACTTTATTGAACCAACAATTCGTAAAAGACTCATCTATCACGATTCGTCAACTATTAGAGCAAACGCAAAAAGGTTTAACGATTTCATCGTTCAAACGTATTTCTTTGGTTTAATACCACTCGAATTATAGGAAAGGCCCCCCGAAAAGGTGGGTCTTTTTTTTGTCATGAAAATTATCGTCTCTACGCTCAATTTCTTTGATAGAATGCGCTACATTTTCTAACTTGTAGTTGAATTCAAATTCTGAAAATTTTAGTCGAGAATGGCGTTAATCAGCATCTTAGGTGGAGGAGAAAGTGGTGTAGGAGCCGCTTTATTAGCTAAATCAAAGGGATTTGCCGTGTTTTTGTCCGATGCTGGATCGCTAAAAGAAAATCACCAACAGACATTACGTGAAAATCAAATTGAATTCGAGACGGGCGAACATAGTTTAGACCGCATTTTGAATTCGGATGAAATCATCATCAGCCCTGGGATTCCGGAGAAAACGGATATCGTAAAGGCCATTAAAGCAAAGGGGATTTCGCTTATATCTGAGATTGAATTCGCCTCGCGATACACAAAGGCGAAAATTATCGCTATCACCGGATCGAATGGTAAAACAACAACGACCTTATTGACTTACCATTTCTTGAAATCGGCAGGTCTAAAAGTGGGTTTGGCGGGAAATATTGGACAGAGCTTTGCTAAACAAGTGATGGAAGATCAACATGAAATATACGTGTTAGAGATTTCCAGTTTTCAATTAGACCGCTGCTTTCAGTTCCAGCCAGATGTAGCTGTATTATTAAATATCACCCCCGATCACTTAGATCGCTATGAATATAAATTCGAAAATTACATTGCCTCGAAATTCCGTATTTTCCAAAACGCGGGTGCTAAAACGAGCTGTGTGCTTTGGGCAGATGATGAAGTGATTAAAGCTCACTCAGCTAAAATACCATCCAATGCACGGTTAAAAACCGTCAGTTTTCATCAAAAAGCGGATGCTTTTATTTCGGCCGAAAAAATTCAATTCGATGGCGCTGAATTAGTTTTAGCTGATGCTCCATTGAATGGCCCACACAATGCTATCAATATGTCTGTAGCTATTTTAGCGGCACATGAGGCGGGGCTAACCTTCCCGCAAATCCTTCAGTCCCTTCCCTTATTTGAAAATGCCCCGCACCGATTAGAATCATGTGGGTTATGGAAAGGGGTTGAATTCATTAATGATTCCAAGGCCACCAATGTGGATGCCGTTTTTTATGCCCTAAATAGCTATAAGCAACCTTTGATTCTACTCATGGGAGGTGTGGACAAAGGGAATGAATATGAAGTCTTAGATGCCTTAGTGAAAGAAAAAGTGAAAGGTTTGATCTGTCTAGGGATGGATAATTCGAAATTAGAGAGTCATTTTAGTGCTATCGTTCCGAAGCTTTTTGCGACAAATCAATTAGAGGCCGCTATTCAAAAAAGTATGGAATGGGCGAGCGAAGGTGATGTTGTGTTGCTTTCTCCAGCCTGTGCTAGCTTTGATTTGTTTAAGAATTATGAAGATCGAGGAGACCAATTTAAGAACACTGTAAAACGTTTAATCCATGGATAGTAAAATCAAGGCCTTTTTTCAGGAGCATCTGAAGGGGGATTACAAGATTTGGTTGATCGTGTTTATTTTAAACGCGTTTGGTTTAGTGATTCAGTTTTCTGCTAAAGCAAAACTGACGATGGATGGGCCGCTTGAGCCGCTTTCCAGTTTTGTCAAAACTTTAGCCATTTTAGGCATATCCTTTTATTTAATGTCTTACTTCTCTAAATCAAATTATAGTAGGGTGGCTAAATTTAGCGATTTAGCCTTAATTCTATCTTGGGGATTAGTACTAATTGCCCTATTATTTGGGCCAAAAATAGGGGGTGCAAATCGCTGGGTGAACCTAGGGCCTATCTCCTTTATGCCATCAGATATGGTTAAATTATGCCTCATCACGAGTCTCGCTAAAGATTTCTCCTCTAAACAGGCGGATCCAGAATCATATAATTACGTGATGTTCATCCGAATGCTTTTTAAAATCGGTATTTCGTGCTTCCTAATTATGCTTTCAAACTTTTCTACGAGTGTATTGATTTTTTTCACCAGTTGTATTCTGATGTATTTTGGTCGTGTTCCAGCTAAGCAAATCGTTCTAATTGTCGTTGCGGTAGCTACCCTAGCGATTGGCGTTGTGACTTTAGGAATTGGTCAAAGAGCACAAACGGTAAAAACTAGGATCGAGAACTATGCTCAGCGTATAGGCAAGAATGAAACAAAAGCAAGTTCGTCTAAAAACGAAAACTACCAAATTACACTTAGCCTATTCGCTATTTCCACTGGAGCCATTCACCCGAAAGGACCTGGAAAAAGCCAACAACGCTTTATCTTATCTCAGGCCGAATCCGATTTCGTTTATGCCATTATCATCGAGGAATATGGTATCGTGGGCGGCCTAGCTATTCCGATCCTCTTCCTCATTTTCATGTATCGAGGGGCGAAGGCCATTCAGTATAGCAATAAACCTTTTGGCGGATTGCTATCCGCTGGGCTAACCTTCTCCATTGTTTTCCAGGCTTTCATTAACATGTTAGTAGCGGTGGACGCGGGGCCAGTAACGGGTCAACCCATGCCCATGATTTCTGCGGGAGGTACGTCCTTGATTTTTACTGCGATTAGTATTGGATTAATTTTAGCCGTTAGCAAGGACAAAGATCCTGAACCTGTTCAAACTGCTCTAGCCTAATGTCCATTCAACGCGTCATTATTTCTGGAGGGGGGACCGGGGGACATATTTATCCCGCTATTTCAATCGCGAACGCGATGAAGGAAATTGACTCGTCTATTGCGTTTTTATTCGTGGGTGCGGAAGGAAAAATGGAGATGGAAAAAGTACCTAAAGCTGGCTTTAAGATTATCGGCTTACCAATAGTGGGGATCCAAAGAACCCAGGTTTGGAAGAACCTCTTCTTTCCTTTTAAGCTTTTAAAAAGCCTTTTTTTATCCGTTAAAATTTTGCGGGAATTCAAACCAGATGTAGCTATAGGCGTGGGCGGTTATGCCTCAGGACCTTTGTTATTAGCCGCTCGATTTCTAGGTATCCCCTATTATATTCAAGAACAGAATTCCTTCGCAGGAATAACGAATAAAGCATTAGCCGCTAAGGCAGAACACATTTTCGTGGCCTATCCTGGTATGGAAAAATTCTTTCCTGCGGAAAAAATCACCTTGAGTGGAAATCCAGTTAGAAAAGACTTAATCGACGCGAAGGGTAAAAAAGCGAAGGCGGCAACTCATTTCTCCTTAGATCCAGCGAAAAAAACTATGTTAATCATCGGCGGAAGTCAAGGGGCGCTCAGTATCAATCAAAGCATCTTAGCCGGATTAGATCGATTAGCGGAAGCGGGAGTACAAGTGATTTGGCAGACAGGAATCGCATTCGAATCCATTGCAAAGCAAGCTACTGCGAATCAATCTTCCCTCTACGTATCCGCCTTCATCTACGAAATGGACTTAGCTTATGCCATGGCTGACATAGTCATCTCCAGAGCCGGAGCGTCCTCCGTATCAGAGATTTGTTTGATCGGTAAAGCAAGCATTTTAGTCCCTTTACCTGGCGCCGCAGAAGACCACCAGACGGAGAATGCGAAAAGTCTCGTTTCCCAAAATGCAGCCATTTTAGTGCGCGACTCTGAGGTGAAGGAAGCTTTAATTACAGAAGCCCTGAAGGCGATTCAATCTGACTTAAGTTCCATTGAGAAAAATAGTCTTCGTTTAGCAAAGCCGAACGCAGCACATGATATAGCCCAATTCATTTTACACGCATGAAAAAAGAGTTAAGCCTTAGTGATTTAAAACAAGTCTATTTTTTAGGAATTGGAGGTATTGGTATGTCTGCCATCGCGCGCTGGTTTTTGCACAATGGATTCCCGGTAGCTGGATACGACAAAACAGAAAGCCCACTGACGAAAAAATTAGCCGAAGAAGGCATGTCGATTCACTACGAAGATTCCATCGACCTTATCCCTGCAACTTGCCTGACAGACACAGAACATAGTTTATTCATCTTTACCCCAGCGATTCCGAAGGATCACATCGAGAAGAATTATTTATTAACACAAGGAATTCGCCTTTACAAACGTTCCGAAATTTTAGGTTGGATCACCCAACAAATCCCTACCCTAGCGGTAGCTGGAACGCACGGTAAGACGACGACATCCTCCCTTTTAACGCATTTATTAATTCATGCTGGTAAAAATGTGACAGCGTTTTTAGGTGGTATAACTGTGAATTACGGTACTAATTTCATCCCAAACCAGTCAAAAGAAAATATCGTTTGTGTGGTAGAAGCGGATGAATACGATCGCTCTTTTTTAACCCTACATCCTCAAGCGGCCGTAGTAACTTCCACCGATGCGGATCACCTGGACATTTATGGTGATGGAGATTCTGTTTTAGAAAGTTTCCAATTATTCGTAAACCAAATCAAGTCAGACGGATTCTTTATCCAGAAAAAGGGATTGAGTTTACAATCGGCCTTAGGTGGCTCGACTTTTGGGATTGATCAAGGGGATTTTCAGGCAAATAACATTCGAATCAAAGATCACCGAATGATTTTTGACATGAGCTATCCGGGTGGCGATGTGAAAGATATTCCCATGCGAATTCCGGGCTTTCATAATATTGAAAATGCGCTGGCAGCAGCCGCTCTTGCCATGCAAGTGGGAGTTAGCGGGGAAGAAATTAAGGCAGGTATAGCGTCGTTCTTAGGGGTTAAGCGCCGCTTTGAATACCAGGTAGAATCAGATGAACACGTCATGATCGATGATTATGCGCATCATCCGACGGAAATCGCCGCTTGTCTGAATTCGGTTAAAGCACTTTATCCAGGTGTAAAAATTACAGCGGTATTCCAGCCGCATTTATTTTCGAGAACCCGCGATTTTATGGAGGATTTTGCCAAAAGTCTAGCTATCGCAGATGAACTCTATTTATTAGACATCTATCCCGCGCGGGAACTGCCTATAGAAGGCGTCACTTCAGACTGGTTATTGAATAAAATTGAACTGAAAGAGAAGCAAGTTATCTCTAAAAAAGACTTACTCCAGGTGATCGATGAGAAAAAACCCGCTTTATTAGTGACGATGGGAGCAGGAGATATTGATCTTCTTTTGAATGATTTAAAATTGAGCTTATCTTAGTATAATATTTCAAAATGAAAGCAAATTCGACTTTAATCAAGCAGGTAATCGGGATGGTGATTTTATTCACCCTCGTACTTTCTGCGGTCGTATTTGCAGAAATAAGTTTCAATGAAGTCGTTTGTAAAGGTCTGGAGATAAATGTCGATTCAGATAATGAGAAGACGCTTTTGAGCAAAAAAGACATCCAACTAATGGTGTCAGAACAAGGTACAGACTATTTCTTAGACAAACCCATCACACAGATTTCTTTGCGAAATATTGAAGATCGCGTGAAGCGAATTCCTTTAGTTAAATCATGCGAGGCGCACCACGATTTCAGCGGCATCATTTCGGTTTCGGTTAAAGAATATAAACCGATAGCCCGCATCGTCCGTTCGACGATGGGAACATCACCCTTTCCGGATCAATACATTTCAGAAGATGGAAAATTCATTGGGACAAGTCCATTATTTACTCCACGTATCCTTGTGACTGGCGGTCCTTATTTTGATGGGAAACGCGATCTTCAAGATAAAAGAGGAAAGACATTGATTCCCTTTTTTCAGTACATTGCAAATAACGCCTTTTGGAAGGCTCAAATCTCTCAAATCATCGTCGCAAAAGACGGGGGAATCGTGTTAATTCCGACGATAGGAACTACACGCATTGATTTTGGCCTAGCGGTTAACATCGAAAATAAGTTCAAAAAATTGTTCATATTCTATCAAAAAGTCATCCCTAATAAAGGGTGGAACAAGTATAGCTGGGTGCAGCTAAAATATAAGAATCAGGTTATTTGCGAATAATGGCCAAATGTTTTAATTTAATATCCGTTCTACAAAAAATATATAATGCGTAACGACTTGATTATTGGTTTAGATATTGGCAGCTCACATGTTAGAGCCATTGCAGGAAAGCAAAATGACCGCGGCAGATTAGAAATTTTAGCAACAGGAACCTCTGTTAACAGCAATAATGTGCTAAATGGGGAAATTGTTAATATCAATAAAACGACGGCGGCGATTTCTGAAGCCATGAGTCAAATTTCTCACGTATTAGATGGAAAGAATTCAGATCATTTCTTTTCCTCTAATCTATCAGGATCGCATATTAAAGTGCAACCTTTTAGCCTATCTAAAATTAGAAAAAACGAGCGAGATGCTGTTTCGAATAATGAGGTAATGAGCCTTTTTGAGGAAGCTAAGCGTACTTTTGCAGACAAAAATCCTTGCGTTTTACATACTTTACCTATTGGATTTAAGGTAGGGAATTTACCTGAAACCCTAGATCCTATCGGTCAAATAGGCCAAAAAATTCAAGCCGATTTCGTATTCATCTCGGCTAATCCAAGCAAGAATGATTTATTAACACAATGTTTGAAATCTGCTGAAACGAAGCATTTAAAGAAAGGAAATGT
>CAMDSI010000066.1 GCA_945906915.1 Spirosoma fluviale
GCATATTGAACACGATCAATGACTAAATCACCTATGGAAATTCGGTCATTTTTCGATTCTGGAACCACTGCCTCGCGTGTTAATAAGGCATTTATACGGCTGATAAGTGCGCGTAATTTGATTGGCTTAACTACGTAATCCGTCGCACCACTCTCAAAAGCGGCAATCTCTGTATACTCTTCTCCACGAGCTGTTAGGAACAGGATGAGGGTATTTTTGAATTCAGGATTTGATTTGATTTGACGGGCTGCTTCGATTCCATCCATTTCTGGCATCATCACATCCATGATGATTAAATGGGGCTGGAAAGTTTTCGCAACGGCGATTGCCTCTTTTCCGTTCGTTGCTTTTGCTAAAAGAAAGTTTTCTTTTAGTAAATTGTATTCCAATAACTCCAAAATATCCGCATCATCATCTACGAGTAGAATTTTAAATGCTTTTGAGGTTTGTGCCATAGGTTTGAACGAATTACCACGTAAATATAGAAATATGTATGTTATGGAATTGTTAATTTATTAATATGTCGAACAACACTGCTTATTCTGCCCGTCTGTCGGGATCATTAATATCGATGGCCTTGATCATCGCCGCAGCCTATTTATTACAGGATCTGCTGATTTTGCTTTCTTTTGCCTTAGTATTAGCTTTATTACTTTTGCCTGCGAGTAAATTGATGGAGGCAAAAGGTTTGCCTCGTGCCCTAGCCATCTTCATCGCTATTCTTCTCACATTTGCTTTGATTTCGTCCCTGCTTTTCATCGCGGGTATGCAAATAATGGAGTTCTCCTCTGAACTTCCGCTCTTTGCGAAAAAAGCCGAAAAATGGGTATCTAGCTTGCAATCTTTTATTTCTTCGAATTTTAATATCTCGCGTCGGAAGCAAATGTTAGAATTAAGTAACGAGCTAATGGCTCTTTTAAAGAATTCGGGAGTGATTATCGGTACCACTTTTTCCACTGCAATTCATGCCATAACTGCGATGATATTAGTGCCCGTGTTTACTTTTTTCTTTTTGTTCTACCGGGATTTCTTTGAAAGCTTTTTGAAAAAAATATTCCCTAAAACGGAAGGACAAGTTTTAACGAAAGTAATAGAGAAAACGGGTTCGGTGGTACAAGGTTATTTAGTGGGTTTGTTAGTGGTCATGTTAATTGTAGGCGTAGTGAATTCGATTGGATTTTGGTGGATAGGGGTAGATTATCCCGCCTTTTTCGGGTTTCTGACAGGTATTTTATTATTGATTCCTTATATCGGGATTTGGATTGGGGCGCTATTGCCCATTTTATTGAGCTTGGTTACCTTGAGTCCTTCACACGCGTTAGCGGTGGTGGCTTGGGTAGCAGCTGCACAATTTATAGAAGCTAATTTCATCACCCCTTTAGTGGTGGGATCTAAGGTGAGTATGAATCCGATGGTGGCTATGCTCGCGTTACTTTGTGGTGAATTACTTTGGGGAATCCCGGGTTTGATTTTAGCTCTTCCTTTAACCGCGGTAATGAAAGTGATATTCGATTCTATTCCGAGTCTTGAACCCTATGGATTCTTATTGGGCGAGGCACCAGCCAGAACTAAAGAGACAAAAGCTCCTTAAATCGGATGGATTGCCGGCGAGAAATTTCGATTTTCTCTGCTTTTTCTCCCTTTAATGTCACCTGTAAACCGCCAGAAAACCAAGGTTCGATCTTCTCGATGAAGTTTAGGTTGACAATGTGTTTTCGGTTGCAACGGAAGAATAATTTAGGATCTAATCGCTCCTCTAAGGAATTGAGGGATTTTAGCACTAGGGGTTTTTGGTCGTCAAAAAACAAACGAACATAATTGCCCATCGATTCACATAATCGCACGCGATCTAAGCGAACAAACCAGCATTTTTCACCGTCTTTCACGAAGATCTGATCATTACCTCCTAAAATGTGACTCGCCGATGCCGATTTTTCATTAGCAGTAGGACGATGAAAACGGGATTCTAATTTTTGGATACTCTCGCTTAAACGCGTTAATTCGATAGGTTTTAATACATAATCCAACGCATTAACCTCGAAAGCCTTTAGCGCATATTCGTCAAAAGCCGTCGTGAAAATTATTTCCGGCAGAAAACCATCCCATTCTTCTAGCCACTCAAATCCGGTTTTGCCGGGCATTTGGATATCTAAAAAGGCCACATCAGGTTGTAGTTCCTCGATGAGTTGACTTGCTTCGTCCGTGTTCGAAGCCTCTCCGATCACTTCGATAGAAGGAAAATTTTCTAATAAACGCTTTAGTTCATTTCTGGCAAGGCGTTCGTCGTCTACGATGATGGCTCTCATGGGATTTTAGGCTATTGTTTCAGTAATATACGGAATCGTAAGGGAAGCAAGGACGTGATTTTTGTCCAAAGGCTTTAAGTCAATATGAGCGGTCTCTCCGAACAATAGGCTTAACCGATTTTGGGAATTGACTAGCCCAATGCCCGTTGATTCACCACGCGTATTAAAATTCCCCGGATTGATCACCTGCAATTCAACATTCGCTTCATTTTTCTTTCCTTTTATCTGAATCAAACCCTCTTTGGCCGAATGGGCAATCCCATGCTTGATGGCATTCTCCACTAGCGTCTGTAATAACATGGGTGGGATTTGTGCTTGAAGGATTTCTTTCGAAACATCCACTTTCCAGACTAGTCGTTCTTCATAACGGATTTTTTCTAGATGTAAATAGTCAAGAATTGTCTCTAATTCTTCGGCGATGGAAATCGTTTTTTTGCGTTCCGTTAATAAGGAACTGCGGAGCAGCTTGGAGAGCTGGTTGATTCCTTTTTTGGCCTTATTCGGATCTTCTGTGATTAATGCGCGAATACTGTTTAGGGCATTAAACACGAAATGAGGATTCATCTGAGCTCGTAATACCTTCCCTTCTGTCTCCTGAATGGCGCGTTCTAATTGATTTTTTTCGCGTTCCATGTCTAACTGTTTCTTCGAATATTGGAAGAAGAAATAGATCAACATCCAAATCGCCAGCGGCTTCATAAAATTAAAGAGATACTGGGTGATGATGAAAGGGCTGATTTGAACTTCGAAGTTTTCCCCTAGCAAGTATTGGTCGAGAGGTAGATTGAGTGCGACTAGACAGGCAGCCATGCAAATTAGCGACATGAAATGATTGCGAATCATCCCTAAAAGAGGCAAATCCTGCCAAGCGTATTGTTTCGTAATGAGCTTATATTGGTGGGTTAAAAAAATGGCTAAGGTGATATTTGCCACAGACGCATATAACCACGCCCAATGCCAACCATATTGATTGGTATACAAAACCGCCTCATTGAGAGCCCAGGCGAACCATCCGCTGGATTGAAAAACCCAATACATGCGCTTTTGAGACATATTACATAGACTCGGGTAAGTCGTCTAGGTGAATCACACAATTGCCCTTAACTAGGCGAAACTCTTGCACACTATAAACGTATTGGATGTGGTATAGGCACAGATTTTGGTGTGCATAATGATCCATGTGGTGGAGCGGGGCATTAAATAAATGGGTGAGCAAAACCCGCATGGCGCGGCCGTGCATGGCCACTAAAATGGCGTTCTCCTCTGGTCGAGAAAGAATGAGATCAATGACTGGTTTTTGACGTTCTAGTACTTCGATCGGACTTTCGCCCTCCTCTGATTGCACGTGAACATTGCCCTCGCGCCAGGTTTTCGTCAAATTTTTATAGTAAAGATCGTCTTCTGTATTAGGCGATTTCCCTTCTTTATTTCCCCAGGAAATTTCATTTAGGCCTTCATATTGCTCCCAAGGCAAACCTTTTTCGATGAATCCTTTCACGGATTGATGGGTTCTTCGAAGAACAGAGGTATATATTTTATCGATCGGAAGATCTTGGTAGTGAGCGAAGAAGGCAGCAGCCTGTTTTTGGCCTAATTCATTTAAATCCGCATCAATCCCACTGCCTTGCACGACCCCTTTGCGATTGTATTCCGTCTCGCCGTGGCGAATCAGGTAAATATCTTTCACTAAATCAGGTTGAGCATGCATATAAATGGTATTTTATTCCGAATTTTAGCCAAAATTACGAAATATATGTTTAATACTTCCATCTCGCTGGAGACATTGAATTCGATGTCGAAGGGAACTATGATCGAGCATCTGGACATTGAATTTACCGAAATTCAGTCCGGTTTTTTAAAGGCCAAAATGCCGGTAGATCACCGAACAATTCAGCCCATGGGATTGTTACATGGGGGAGCCTCGGTGGTTTTAGCCGAGACTTTAGGAAGCGTGGCGGTCGTATTAGCCGTAAAAGATCCTTTGAAGGAAACAGGCGTGGGAGTAGAGATCAATGCGAATCATTTGAAGTCTGCTCGCAGCGGATTTGTTATAGGAACTTGTGTTCCCCTAAGGATCGGTAGAACCATACATGTGTATGAAATTAAAATTCACGACGAAGACGAAAATTTGATTTGTGCTAGCCGATTAACGGTAGCGATTATAGCGGTAAGATGATCGAGGAAAAAAAGTGGGAGGAGGGAATTTCGAAGGGGGCAGCCCAAGTGGCTTGGCGATTGCCACATGCTTCGGAGGCTTTTCTTTTACAAGATTTTCAAGGGGGCTCACAGCTGAATGAAGGCTGGAATTTATCTGAATTATCCACTGGATTCTTAGCAGCACCCTTCATCGGATTACCCTATTTTTTGCAGGCAGATTCTTTGCATTCCTTTAGTATTGGTAGTTCCAAACATTCAACTCATTCCCTAGCAGAGTACGAAAACCCAGCAAAAAAGCAGGAGTTTATGAGCTGGGTTTCTAAGGCGGTTTCTGTCATAAAGCAAGGGCCATTGCAAAAAGTGGTTCTTTCTAGGACGGATGAAAAAGAATTGCCAGCTGGTTTTACGGTGATAGCTGCTCTCGAAGAATTAGCGGCCGCTTATCCGAATGCCTTTGTTTGTGCGCTTTCTATTCCTGCCTTGGGTGGGGTTTGGATGTGTGCGACACCGGAGATTTTAGTGGAACAAAATAAAGAGGGCATTTTTCGGACCATTTCTTTAGCGGGAACCCAGTCCGGGGTGGATGAGCAAGGAAAAGCCCTATCTCCAGCTCAGGCGCGTTGGTCGCAAAAAGAGATTGAGGAGCAGGCCTTCGTGAGCCGTTACATTATTGAATGTTTTAAGAAAATTCGTTTACGAGAATATACGGAGATAGGACCTAAAACCATTTCAACAGGAAATTTATTGCATCTGAAAACGGACTATATCGTCGACACAAAAGCACTGGATTTTCCTCAATTACCTAGTTTGATGTTAGGGTTATTACATCCAACATCGGCCGTTTGTGGCACCCCGAAGCAGGAGGCTATTGATTTTATAGTAGCCACGGAGCAACACAAACGTTCCATGTATTCAGGTTATTTAGGACCGGTGAATATAGAAAATGCCACGTATTTATTTGTGAACTTGCGTACGGCGGAAATAAAAGGGACGCACGCCGTTTTTTATGCCGGATGCGGCATCACGGAAGATTCTGTTCCTGAAAAAGAATGGTTAGAAACGCAGATGAAATGCCAAACCTTGCAGCGCGTCCTAATGCAACAGGTCTCCTGATGGAGCTGGAGTAATTTTTCCAGTAATCATCACCTTTACGGTATCAATTTTAGCGTCGGTTGTGGTGAGAATTTGGAATTGGAAAGGCGCTAGGGTGATCAGCTCATTTTCTTGTGGAATATCCTCGTATAGGCTAATCAACATCCCACCTAAGGTTTCATAATCACCTTCAGGTAAGTTCCATTCGTATTTCTCATTCAAATAGTCGATCTCATGTCGACCAGAAAGAACAAATGTCGTTTCGTCGATTTGCTTTTCGATCCAATCTTCAGAGTCGTCATATTCGTCTTGAATTTCTCCAAAAATTTGTTCCACCACATCCTCCATACTCACGAGACCACTGGTCGAGCCAAATTCATCCACTACTAGGGCGAGGGATTTGCGCTCTTTCGAGAATTTGATCAGTAAATCATTAGCCGCCATGGCTTCTGGAACGATCGGGATGCTGGTTAGGATGGATTGCAGGTCTTTGGGCTTTTTGAATAAGGCCAAAGAATGGCAATAGCCCACCACTTCCTCTAAGGTCTCTTTATAGACCAATACTTTCGAGTGTCCGCTTTCTAAGAAAACTTCTTTCAATTTTTCGATCCCATCCTCCATATCAATCGCGGTGATTTCAGTTCGCGGAATCATGCAATCCCGCACTTTTACCTGTTTGAATTCAAGGGCATTGTGGAAAATCTTGTGATCTACTTCAGCTTCTTGCTCGGTGGATACTTTGCGGTTCAGATTTTGGAGGTAATTATTCAAATCCGTTAATCCAAAAGCGGGTTTCTCTTCGGAATAACTTAAGCGAAGGACTTTCGTGATAAACCATTTCGACAGACCCACCGTTACCCAAACCAAGGGGAACATGAGTGTGTAAATCACCCAAATGGGAATCGCTAAAAATTCTAAAATAGCATCTGGGTTGATCAGAAATACACTTTTTGGGGTAAATTCCGACGTCATCAAGATAAGTATAGTCGCCACAATGGTGGCAATTAAACGCGCCACAATTTCATTGATGGACAAAAAATGTAGGACTACATGGTGCAAAAATTCTTCCATGAAAATACCATAGGCCACTAAAGACAGGGTGTTTCCGATGAGCATCGTTCCGATAAAACGGGACGGGTGCTGATTGAAATTTGCGATGATTTTCGCGCTTAAAATATCCTGTTTCGCCTTTAATTCGAAGTAGAGTTTGTTCGAGGAGACAAATGCCATCTCCACACCAGAAAAGAAAGCGGAGAAAACCATGGAAGCGATGATTCCGATGATTTGGGTATTATCCAAACTGATATTACTTGTTTCCATCTTTCTCTTTTTTTACCCTTTCGTTTTTAGCGAATTGGTAATAGAATAAACAGCCTACGCCATACATTAGCCAGCCGTAGTGATAAAATATTTCTGCCCAAAACTGTCCCTTTATTTCCGCCGGAGTGGGACTATTCAAATCGATAATCCAAATCAAAATGAATCCGATCGCTGCAGCTAAACTTAAGATTTCTTTCTTGCCCATATTAAGCTGCGGTAGCGGGTTTCATTCTTCGGTATGATGCGATAAATAAACCGATAAATATCAGAATGGATCCGATCCAAACTAAATTAATATAGGGTTTCTCTAAAGCTTTAACCACGATTAACTCTTGTTGTGTTGTATTCCACGCAAAACCAAACTCCTGGGATTGCGGGTTAATTCCAGTGAATTTAATCTTAATTCCTGTTTCTTCACTTTCAAAGGCTGGCATGGCGACCATTCCCCCTTTAATAACAAAGATCGGGCTCAGCGTAAATTGCTGCGAGTTTTTGCCTAAGACTTGGAAGTTCGCTTGAACCGCCGCGTCATTAGCTCCTAATTCCACCCCATCTACATTTGTTACCCGCGCCACATCTTTCAAGATCGCGACGAAGTCATTAATGAAAAGGGTATCGCCCGTTGTTACTGTTTGATTTTCAGTCTGAGACCATTGTTTTTCTGAGCCAGCCTCTGCCGCTAAACGCGGATCAAGGGAAACGTAAGTGTAAATATCATGGTTCCACGCGTGCTTCACGTCTGGGGAAATCGCGGTTCCCATTTTGGGGTTTACCTGCCATCTTGGGAAGAGCGAAACCGCTTTTCCTTCTTCGTTCTTGAATTCTAATTCGTAATACGTATTCTCTGGTTCCACTGTTACGGTGTCTCCTTTAGTCGCAATTTTTACTCCATCTCGTTCGATGTTTTTCAAAGCCACAGCATGAAAATCGCCTTCAATTATCTCAAAATCATTCTTATTGAAAAACCCTTTTTGTCCGCGCACCTCGATTCGTCGGCCTTTATAAGTCACTAAATAGTCCTGCATTTGGGCCCCTTGACCTAACCAAAGTGGCAAATTTTCTTTATTTTCTTTGTTGTCATTTTTCGTGAAATCTTCTACTTTAGTGCTAATCGCGAAGCCAGAACGGTTCAACGAAACCACCTTCGAATAACCCGCGGAGAATAAAATTCCGATCAGCATAATCGCTAGTCCTACGTGCGCCATCGCGCCGCCTGCTAGGGAGAATCTTTGGCGAATCAAAAACCACATGATTTTAAAATTTGCCAAAACCGCGAATAAACTACTCCACAACAAGGCAATATAAGGAAGCGTGTAAATCTTACCGATGTTAATAAACAATACACTCAATAAGGTAGCTGCAAGTGCAGGACTTACAAGTGGCTTGAAGCTTGTACTTTCTTTGATTTTCCCCCACCAAACATATTGACCAATCGCACTTAAAATAGCTACGGCTAAGAATATCCAGATCTGAATTTTGCTATAGTGTTCTGCTTGATCTGCGGGCAAGGCGATGTTAGAAAGAATTCCAAACGCCTCAGCAATCTTATTATACACCGGAATCGAAGTCGTAAAGGTTAATTGGAAAGCAGACAAGCCTAAAACTGCCGCCCCCACGAAAACCCAAAATTCCCGGTTATAGGTCCCCAGTTCTTTGGCATCCTTAGGCAAATCCTTCCAACGGTAAATCGACATTCCGATAGCCCCTAAAAGGAAAGTTCCCATATACAAAAGCAGCTGGCCAGAAAGGCCTAAGTCCGTAAAGGAGTGAACAGAGGCATTTCCCAAAATTCCGGAACGGTTCAAGAAAGTCGAATACAAGACTAAAATAAACGCCGCGATCACTAAAATGATAGATGTCTTTAAGGCGGAACTAGAGGTCTTTATGGCAATCATCGTGTGGATAGCTCCCAATAAAACCAACCAAGGCACAAAAGAGGCATTTTCTACCGGATCCCAGTTCCAATAGCCTCCAAAATTCAAGGTTTCATAAGCCCAATAGGCCCCCATCATAATCCCAATCCCTAAAATACCCGCGCCAAAAAGTGCCCATGGCAATGCAGGTTTCACCCATTCGGTTAATTGCTTCTTCCACAATCCTGCCATCAAATACGCAAAAGGAACCAGCGTCAAGGCAAATCCCAAGAACAAAGTAGGAGGGTGAATGACCATCCAATAGTTTTGTAATAAGGGATTTAATCCCCTGCCATCTTTCGGAATAAAGTTCGGCTGCATACTCCAAACCGGTAGATCAGGCTGCGCTTCGCGCAACAACAAGAAAGGAGACGAACCAATTTTTAGGTCGATCCATGGGATAATTACTCCCAGAATCATCGACGTTAAAAAGGTTTGTACTAAGGCGAAAACGGTCATCACGGGGGACTCCCATTTCGGATTTTTGATCATCAATAATAGACCTAGAATCGCTTGCCAAAATATCCAAAGCAAAAACGAACCTTCTTGACCCTCCCAATAACAGGAGATCATAAACATGGTCGGTAATTGTAGCGAGGAGTGCGTAAACGCGTAATGGTATTCGAAATAATGGTTGTAAATGATCACAAAAAGGCTAGCTGCCACCACGATCACCGCGATGAAATGCAGACCGAATAAAATTCGCGCCGTTATTTTCCAATCATTCTCTAGCTCATTAGTGGCCTGCGTGGATTTGAAATAGGCAAAGGTCGCCAGTAGCGCCGTAACGAAGGAAATGATGACAAATAAATGCCCGACCGAACCGATGGTTTCGTGTATCATATTTAATTTTTTGCTGCTACTGAGGCACTAGAGTCTGCTGAAATTTTACCTTCTTGGTATTTAGAAGGGCACTTTAAAAGAATTTTATCGCAATAGAATACTTTGTCGGAATGCATGCTTCCCACCAAAACAATCTTCTCCGACTTTTCGAAATCCTGAGGTTTAGGAGCGGCATATACAACCTGATTTTCACGACCAAGGCTATCTTGAACTAAAAATTCTAAGTGATTCGCATCTAAGGCAGGATTGTAATTTAATCCTATGATTTGACCTGCTGCATCTTTTCTCAGCGTTCCTACCACGTGTACTTTTTGATTCGGATCCTGCTG
>CAMDSI010000067.1 GCA_945906915.1 Spirosoma fluviale
GATTTAGCGCGTAACGATTTAAGTCGTTCGGCAGATAATGTCAAAGTGGAGACGTTTAAAGAAGTACAATTCTTCTCGCACGTGATTCACTTGGTTTCTAAAGTGACTGGGCACTTGCAAAAGGGAGTGAATCCTCTCCAAATGGTAGCCGATACGTTCCCAGCTGGAACTTTGAGTGGTGCACCTAAACACAATGCCATGACCATCATCAACCGTTTAGAGCCTACGAATCGGGCTATTTACGGCGGGGCGATCGGTTTTATGGATTTCGAAGGCAATTTCAATCACGCCATCGCGATTCGTACGTTTTTAAGTAAAGGAGACACCTTGTTTTTCCAAGCGGGCATGGGCGTAGTCGCTAAGTCCGTGGTGGAAAGTGAGATGCAGGAAATTCACAATAAATTAGCCGCCTTGCGCAGAGCATTAGAGGTAGCAGAAAACTTAGCTTAAGGACATGAAAGTATTGGTAATAGATAATTACGATTCCTTTGTTTACAATCTGGTCTACCTGTTGAAGGAATTAGGCGCAGAGGTGGACGTGTTTCGCAATGATAAAATTTCCCTTGAGGAAGTGGGTAAATACGATCAAATCTTGTTGTCGCCGGGTCCAGGGATTCCGTCGGAAGCGGGGATTATGATGGATTTATTGAAAGAATATAAGTCGACCAAAAAAATTCTAGGCGTTTGCCTGGGGCATCAAGCGATTGCGGAGGCTTTTGGCTCTCAATTAAATAATATGGGCGAGGTTTTGCACGGGGTAACCACCGAATGTGTGGTGACAGATGCGAGCGAACGCTTGTTTTTGGATATTCCATCGCGCTTCGAAGTATGCCGTTACCATTCGTGGACGGTGGTTCCTTCGAGCATGCCGAGCGATTTAAAGATTACGGCGGAAGATGATAAAGGCTTTGTTTTAGCGGAGGCGCATTCGAAATACGATGTGCGCGGGGTGCAATTCCACCCGGAGGCGTTTTTAACGCAACATGGATTGCAAATGATCAAAAATTGGATGAAATAAGAATGAAAGATAGTTTAAATAGACGCGTTGCGGGGGAATCATTATCAGAGAATGAGGCAAGAGAAATTATGTTGCGCATAGGGCAAGGGGAGATTAATCCCAGCCAAATCGCCTCTTTTCTTTCGTCCTATTGGTTCAATCCGATTCAAGTAGATGAGCTGAAAGGATTCGTTTCGGCGATGTTAGATTTAGCGGTTACGGTAGATTTATCGGAGTTTGACGCCATGGATGTGTGTGGTACCGGTGGCGATGGAAAAGATACGTTTAACATTTCAACCACCTCGTCCTTCATTATTGTAGGTGCAGGCCAAAAAATCGCCAAACACGGTAATCACGGCGTTTCCTCTTCGGTAGGGTCGTCGACGGTTTTGGAGTTTTTGGGATTGAAATTCAATAATGATCCTAAGATTTTGAAACGCAAGATGGAAACGTCGGGCATGTGCTTCTTGCACGCACCACTTTTTCATCCAGCCATGCGCTTCGTGGGGCCTATACGCAAGGAATTAGGGATGAAGACCTTCTTTAATTTACTAGGGCCTTTGTTAAATCCGGCCAAAGTAACGAAGCAAATTTCTGGTGTCTATTCACTTGAAGCCTTTCAATTATATGAAGGATTTTTCGCGGGCTCTGGCAAACAATATGGAATCGTATATGCCGAAGACGGTTATGACGAAATTTCCTTAACCTCGGCCTTTCGTTTAACAACCCCAGTTGGGGCATCTATCTACAATCCAGGAGATATTGGCTGCGAAGTCGTGGCACAATCTGAGTTGTTCGGAGGTTCTACTGCAGAGGCATCAGCGAATATGTTATATAAGATTTTACAGCGCGAAGGCACCCCTGCTCAAACGCAAGCGGTTTTAGCGAATGCGGGGGCTGGATTGTATGTCGCAGGCAAGGCGGGGAGCTTAGTGGAAGGTTATGCCTTAGCGAAGGAATCCTTAGAAAGTGGTCGTGCTTTCCAGGCCTTCAAGAAATTTATAATGGATTAAGATGAGCATATTAGACCAAATCATATCCACCAAAAGACAGGAAGTGGCCGCTTGTAAAGCACGCATCACGACTGCGCAGCTTGAAAAACAAGGATTTTTTGCGCGTGCTTGTCATTCTTTGTCTATGTCTTTAGTTCAGCCAGCTTCCACGGGAGTCATTGCTGAATTTAAGCGACAATCACCCTCGAAAGGAATCATCAATGATCGTTTAGGGGTGGATGTCGTTACACGAGGATATGTGGAGGCGGGAGCGGTTTGTTTATCGGTGTTGACGGATGAATCCTATTTTGGCGGAACCTATGCTGATTTTGAATTAGCTCGTCGTACTAATCCGAATACGCCCATTTTGCGCAAGGATTTCATGATTGATGAATACCAAATCATCGAAGCGAAATCCATGGGAGCTGATGTCATTTTATTAATTGCAGCAGCTTTAAGTCCATCCGAAATCAAAACATTAGGAACGCTAGCGCGTTCATTAGGTATGGAAACTCTACTCGAGGTGCACGATCAAGAAGAATTGGATCGTTCCCTAGGAGATTATATTTCCGTGGTAGGTGTGAATAACCGAAACCTGAAGAATTTCTCCGAGCAAAACGTGGAGGCTTCGAAGGTTTTGGCAGATAAAATACCAGCGCAATTCGTCAAAGTTTCCGAGAGTTGCATTTCTGGACCTGAGATTATTACTGAATTAAAAACCTATGGTTACCGCGGATTTTTGATAGGCGAAAGCTTCATGAAGACTGATAATCCGGGGAAAGCCTTAAGCGAATTTATACGATAGGAATGATGCGCTGGAAAGTATGTGGCATGCGGGAACCCAACAATATCCAAGAAGTAGCGGCTTTAGGGCCGGACTTTATGGGGTTTATTTGGGCATCTAAATCGCCACGTTATGTAGGCGCAGATTTTGTGATTCCTGCATTGCCTGAAAAAACGAAGGCGGTAGGGGTGTTTGTGAATGAATCCACAGATACCATTATTGCTCTTTCGAAAAAAGCTGGATTTTCTTACGTGCAATTGCATGGTGAAGAATCTCAAAAAGAAATAGACGCCTTGCACACTGCCGGATTACACGTAATCAAGGCGATTAGTGTGGGTTCTGCGGCAGATTTTGATCTGAAGGACACACCGGATTTCTATCTATTCGATACGAAAAAAGGAACGCAAGTTGGGGGAACTGGGGAGCAGTTTGACTGGTCACTTTTAGTGAATTATAAGCTGGATGTTCCCTATTTTTTAGCGGGAGGTTTGCAAGTGGAAGATGTGCAGAAGGTGAAGAATTTTCCGGGCTTATACGCTTTGGACTTTAATAGTAAACTCGAAGTGAGTCCTGGATTAAAGGATGTCGAGAAGGTAAAAGAACTAGTAAAACAACAATAGATATGTCATTTCAAGTAGATGAGCAGGGGTATTACGGAAATTTTGGAGGAGCTTTTATCCCCGAAATGTTGTACCCAAATGTGGAAGAATTACGTTCCCGTTATTTAGATATCATAGCCGATCCTGTGTTTCAGGCAGAGTACGATGCCTTGTTAAAAGATTTTGTGGGTCGACCTACGCCATTATTTAAGGCGGAGCGTTTGTCAGCTAAATACAACACGAAAATTTATTTAAAACGCGAAGATTTGTGTCACACAGGGGCGCATAAAGTGAATAATACGGTAGGCCAAATCCTGGTAGCGAAACGCTTGGGCAAAAATAAAATTGTTGCAGAAACGGGTGCCGGCCAACACGGCGTGGCGACAGCTACGGTTTGTGCCTTAATGGGCATGGAATGTATTGTGTACATGGGTGCTATCGACATCGAAAGACAAGCCCCGAACGTGGCGCGCATGCGAATGCTAGGCGCTCAAGTGGTGGCCGCAAAATCGGGTTCACAAACCTTAAAGGATGCGACAAATGAGGCGATGAGACACTGGATTAATCATCCGGTTGATACGCATTATATCATCGGTTCCGTAGTGGGGCCACACCCTTATCCAGACATGGTGGCACGTTTTCAATCCATCATTTCAGCTGAAATACGCACACAATTACAAGAAAAAGAAGGCAGAGATTACCCCGATTACGTGATTGCTTGCGTAGGTGGTGGTTCGAATGCAGCAGGTGCTTTTTACCATTTTCTAGACGAACCCCGCACGGCATTAATTGCCGCGGAGGCAGCAGGTAAAGGAGTGAATTCAGGCCATTCTGCTGCCACGACTTTCTTAGGTAAATCAGGCGTATTACATGGAAGTAAGAGTTTGTTAATGCAGACAGAAGATGGCCAGGTGATCGAACCCTATTCGATTTCGGCAGGTTTAGATTACCCAGGAATTGGGCCTATGCATGCGCATTTATTCGAATCAGGTCGTGGAAAATTTTATGGTATCACGGATGAGGAGGCTTTAGTCGCAGCCGTAGAATGCTCTCAGCTGGAAGGTATTATTCCGGCTTTGGAGACGGCGCATGCTTTGGCCGTATTCGAAAAATTACAAGCAAAACCGAATGAGATTGTAGTGGTAAACCTTTCAGGTAGAGGAGATAAGGATTTAGCTACTTACCAAAACCGTTTAAAATTGAATGACTAAGATGAACCGAATTTCTGCCCTATTCTCCAAGGCTAAAGAGCCTATTTTGAATGTCTATACCACGGCGGGATATCCACATTTCGAAGATACGATGACGGTTTTAACCGCTCTGCAAGAAGGGGGAGTAGATATCATCGAAATTGGAATGCCCTATTCTGATCCAGTTGCAGATGGGGAAACCATTCAGCAATCAAATCAAGCGTCGCTAGATCAAGGGATGAGTGTAGCGCATTTGTTTACGCAATTAAAAGATTTACGTCAAACTATCACCGTTCCAGTGCTTTTAATGGGCTATATCAATCCGGTTTTACAATACGGGGTGGAGGCATTTTGTGCCAAATGTGCCGCGATAGGCATCGATGGATTAATTCTTCCTGATTTACCGATGGCAGAATATGAGCGAGAATACAAGGCAATTTTTGAAGCGCATGGCCTATTTAATATCTTTTTAATCACTCCTCAAACGACCGATGAGCGTATTCGTCACATCGATTCCGTTTCCAAAGGATTCATCTACATGGTTTCCTCTGCGAGTACAACGGGAGCGAAAACAGGTATTTCATCCGATCAAGAGACTTATTTCGAACGTATTGCGTCGATGAACTTACAAAACCCTCGCTTAATTGGCTTTGGTATTTCTGATCATTCGAGTTTTATGAAAGCATCTAAAAACGCGTCTGGAGCCATCATTGGTAGCGCTTTCGTGAAGTTAATTGGGCAAGCGACTGACCTTCGGGCTGAAATAGTTGATTTTGTTCAGTCAATTAAAGGTAAAAAGTAGGCAATTGTTTTTGGAAAGAAATATTTTTCCTATCTTTGCAACCCGAATCAGACGATCTTATGCACAAGTGGGCCGCTAAGCGCTGATAATCATCCAAAATACATAGTTCAGATGAGTGAATTAATTAAATTCGTAGAGCAAGAAAACGCAGCACGTAGAGGAGAGCATCCAGAATTCGCTGCTGGTGACACGGTTAACGTACACGTAAAAATTCGTGAAGGTAACAAAGAGCGTGTTCAGGTTTTCCAAGGTTTAGTAATCCAACGTAAAAATTCTGGTGCTGGTGAATCATTCACGGTACGTAAGATTTCTAATGGTATCGGTGTTGAGCGTATTTTCCCAATCTTGTCACCAAACGTGGACAAAATTGAAGTATTACGTCGTGGTAAAGTACGTCGTGCACGTTTATACTACATGCGTGGTAAGCAAGGAAAAGCGGCTCGTGTTAAAGAGAAGAAAAAATAGGATAAGAAAAAATAGGTTTGAAATTTTTTATATAATAAGAAAGCTGTTCAGAAATGAGCAGCTTTTTTTATGTCCACATATCAGTAATATCGGCTAGAATTTTACTTTTGTAGATAAATAAACCTATTTAAATGAAATCTACTGCTTCGAATCGCCGAGAATTCTTGCACAATGCGAGTATGTTAGGCGGAATGGCCTTTTTGCCTAGTTCTTTTAAAGATGTCACAAAAACATTTGCTCCAGAAATGCCGGAACGTATCATCGCTCCACGGATTAAGTTTGGGGTAATTGGCATTAACCATGCCCACATCTTTAGTATGGCAAACTCTATTATCAAAGGTGGAGGGGAAATGGTTTCTTTTTATGCGAAGGAAGCGGATTTAGCCAAAGACTTTGCCACTAGATTCCCAGGCGTAAAGCAAGCGGCATCTGAAAACGAGATTTTAGAGGATTCCTCTATTCAATTGATATTAAGTTCAATTACTCCGGTAGAGCGCGCGCCCTTAGGCATTCGCGCCATGCAACACGGAAAGGACTATATGGTAGATAAGCCAGGCATTACGAGTTTAGCACAATTAGCGGAGGTTCGTAAAGTCCAAAAATCCACCAAACGCATCTATTCCATCTCGTATAGCGAACGTTTTGAGAATAAAGCGACAGAGAAAGCCAGTGAATTAGTGGCTACAGGAATGATCGGTAAGGTAATTCAAACCATCGGAACCGGCCCTCACCGCATTAGTTTGAATGCGCGCCCAGCCTGGTTCTTTGATAAGCAATATTATGGTGGTATCATCTGTGATATCGGATCTCACCAAGTAGACCAGTTCTTGCATTTTACGGGATCTAAAGACGCGAAGGTCGTTGCTTCTCAAGTCGCGAATTATACGTATCCGCAATACCCGCAATTCGAGGATTTTGGAGATTTGATGCTGCAAGGAAATGGCGGCTCTGGTTATATCCGGGTCGACTGGTTTACCCCCAATGGATTGAATACCTGGGGAGACGGACGTTTGACTATTTTAGGAACGGAAGGTTTTATGGAAATCAGGAAGAACACCGACATTGCCTCTCCACATGGATTAGGAAGTCATTTGTATGTGGTGAATAATAAGGAAACGCTGTATGTAGATTGCAAGAATGTGGAATTAAACCATGGACAAAAAGTCGTGGATGATGTGGTGAATCGTACCGATACGGCGATGACTCAGGAGCATTGTTTTTTAGCAACAGAACTAGCATTGAAAGCACAGGCGCAAGCCACTAAAATAACCTTGAAATAATGAAAAGAAGGAAATTTGTTCAAAATTTCGCCTTGGGCGCAGTGGGTACTTGGGGTTTCCCTACCATTGTTCCAGCGAACGTATTGGGTGGCAAAGATGCCCCGAGTAATAAGATTAATATTGCCCAAATAGGCTGCGGTCGAATCGCCCGTACGCATGATTTGCCAAGTACCTGGAAATTCGAAAAAGCCAGAATAATGGCGGTTTGTGATTTAGATCGCCACCGTACCGAGGAGACCAAGCAATTAGTGGAAGAATATTACACGAAGAAAACGGGTCAGGCAAACTACATCGATGTAAAAATGTACGATGATTACCGGGAGATGCTTTTGAATAAAGACATTGATGCGGTGATGATCAGTACACCTGATTTTTGGCATGCACAACCAGCGATGGAAGCCGCTTTAGCAGGCAAAGATATTTACCTCCAAAAACCCACCTCCCTTACCATTCACGAGGGGCGTCAATTAGCGGAAATCATTCAGAAAACCGGGCGTATTTTACAAGTGGGTACCCAGCAACGCTCCTCCTCTCAG
Source organism: Spirosoma fluviale (assembly GCA_945906915.1). Classification (GTDB taxonomy): domain Bacteria; phylum Bacteroidota; class Bacteroidia; order Cytophagales; family Spirosomataceae; genus Aquirufa; species Aquirufa fluvialis_D. The sequence continues at coordinate 7,646 of CAMDSI010000067.1, forward strand.
TTCCGCAAGGCCGCTGAATTAGTGCGCAATGGACGGATTGGAAAATTGCATACGGTGAAGATAGGTTTACCTGGTGATCCATCAGGGCCACCTGCTCCAGCTATGCCTATTCCGAAAGGATTTAATTACGATATGTGGCTGGGTTCTACACCTGAAATGCCTTATACGGAGATTGGAGTCCATCCTCAAGTAGGATATGACCGACCGGGTTGGTTACGTATGGAGCAATTTGGTGCCGGGATGATTACGGGATGGGGTCAACATCACTATGATTCTGCCGCTTGGGGAATGAATACGGAATACACGGGTCCTATCTCTGTGGAATCAGTGGCTGAATTCCCTAAATCAGGATTATGGAATGTGCATGGGGACTTTATGTCCAAAGCAGAATATGCAAATGGCATCACCATGTATACCTCTGGCGGGTATCAAAACGGTATTAGATACGAAGGAACCGAAGGATGGATTTTTGTTTCTCGGGGAGATTATGCCGCTACGCCATCTGACCCTACTTCTAAAGTGAGAGCGAAAGCGATAGATGCGTCTGATCCTAAAATTTTAGAATCAGTGATCGGTGAAAAGGAGATTCATCTGTATAACTCTGCAGACCAACACGGTAACTGGCTAGATTGTATCGAATCACGCAAAGAACCAATATCTCCTATTGAGATTGGGCACCGCGCTTGTTCGGTATGTTTAATCACGCATGTTTCGATGAAGATACCCCGCAAATTGCAATGGGATCCGAAGAAGGAACACTTCGTTAATGACGCGGAGGCAAATACGTGGTTAAGAAGAGCGCAACGCGCTCCATACGGAACAGATCGAATTAAGATTTAGATTTTTTCTATCTTTCTGACGTTGTGGTTAATCGTGTCGGATTCAACGACACCATCACGCAAACGAATGATACGGTGGGCATATTGGGCAATATCATCTTCGTGGGTAACCATGACGATGGTGTTGCCTTTTTTATGCAATTGATCGAAGAGATCCATAATTTCATAGGATGTCTTTGTGTCCAAATTACCCGTAGGCTCATCTGCTAACAAGATCGATGGATCATTGACTAGGGCGCGCGCCACGGCTACACGCTGTCTTTGGCCCCCTGACAGCTCGTTCGGCTTATGCAAGGCGCGGTTATCTAACCCAACCCCTTTTAAAGTATTCATCGCGATTTCTGTGCGTTCTTTTTTAGAGTAACCCGCATAGATGAGTGGTAAGGCTACGTTTTCCAAAGCGGATTGGCGGGGAAGTAGGTTAAAGGTTTGGAAAACAAAACCGATTTCCTTGTTTCTAACGGAGGCTAATTCATTTTCTGACATCTCAGATACATCTTGTCCATTCAGGATGTATTTACCTGTGCTAGGCGTATCTAAGCAGCCTACAATGTTCATTAGGGTTGATTTACCAGAACCAGAGGGACCCATGAAAGCTACATATTCTCCTTTATTTACAGAGATGGTTACGTCTTTTAATGCGTCGATCACTTCTTCGCCCATTACGTAACGTTTGGAAATAGCGTGGGTCTCAATAATTTTAGTCATAGCAATCAATTTAGAATTCAAAAATACATCCATTCTAGGAAACAATTCTGCTTTTTAGACAAAAGATAGTGAGCAAGGATGAATTGAGCGTGGGGCGGATGAGAGGTTTTGGCATAAAAAAAGCCCGAACAAATCGCTCGGGCTTTTCTATATCTGCAAAGAATCTTATAATCCTTTCGCTTTCTTAACTACTTCTTCGGCTAGACTTTGTGGTACAAATTCATAGTGAGAGAACGTTAACGATGCAGTGGCACGTCCTGAAGACATCGTACGTAAATCTGTTACGTAACCGAATAATTCAGAAAGAGGCACATCTGCCTTTAAGATTACAGCGCCTTGACGAGAATCCATACCTTTCATGATACCACGACGACGGTTTAAGTCACCTGTGATAGGTCCAGTATATTCGTCCGGAGTAACAACGTCTACAGCCATGATAGGCTCCATTAACTTCGCACCCGCTTGTTTCGCTGATTCTTTATAACCCATACGGGCTGCTAATTCAAATGATAGAGAATCTGAATCGACATCGTGGAAAGATCCGTGGAATAAACGAACTTTCATTGAATCCATTGGGTATCCAGCTAAAGCACCATTTTTCAT
>CAMDSI010000068.1 GCA_945906915.1 Spirosoma fluviale
TTTAATCCTGCCTGGCATAAGGGCGTCGTAGGAATTGTGGCGAGCAAAATCCAGGATCAGTATTTTAGACCTACCATTATTTTAACCGAATCGCATGGGCAATTAGTAGGATCAGCGCGTTCTGTGAGAGGCTTCGATGTGCACCACGCTTTAGAACAATGTGCGGATTTATTGGAGCAATTTGGCGGGCACACGCACGCCGCGGGATTACATTTGAAGTCAGAGAATTTGCAGGCGTTTATAGAAAAATTCGAGGGGATTGCGAAGCTGGGTTTAGCGAATATTTCGCCAAGGGCGGATTTGCCGGTCGATCTTAGCATTCCATTGGAAGCTTTAAGTCTGTCGTTTTATGATAAATTATTAGTTCGCCTGTCGCCCTATGGGCCGGGGAATATGTTGCCAAATTTTGTATCAGGGCCTGTTTTTGTAACGGCAAAGCCATTTGTGATGAAGGAAGAGCACCTTAAGATATATGTGGGATCGACTCCCGATGAGCGCGGTTTAGAGGTGGTGGGTTTTGGGATGAAGGCGGATTTTTATGAAGGGTTGTGTGAGGCTTATGAGCAAAGATTGCCTATCCAATTAGTGTATCATTTGGAGGTAAATGAATACAAGGGAAATCGGACTTTGCAATTACGTGCATTAGATTTTGCATCATTCACTTTAAAAGAATAAATTTAGACATAACCAAAACAATCAATATGAAAAAAGTACTCGATTTTTTGCCTTCAGTTCTCTTAGGAGCCTTGTTCTTATATGGAGGATTAAGTTATTTTTTACCCATCGGAGGAACATTACCTTTTACAGGGGATGCCGCTTCTTATTATAAATTATTAGATTCTTCTGGAATAATGAAAGTGGTGAAGGTGCTTGAAATTGCAGGGGGAGCACTTATCCTTTTCCCAAGTAGACGCGCTTTAGGTTTAACCATTTTAGCACCCATTATATTGAATATATTCTTGTTTGAACTTTGCTTTCTAGGCACGGTGCAAATAAGCTTTATCACCATCCTATTGTCAGCCATTATCGCTTACCAACAAAAAGATAAATTCAAGGCGCTATTGTAATAAATAAGCCTTAAATTCTGAGAAGTCCGTCCCCATGGGGATGGACTTTTTGGTTTTATCCAAAAGCTCAGCAAGACGAGCTGGCACCGGAACAGAAACACCTAATGTCCCTTCCACGTTAGGTAAGAATTTCGCATAATGTGCGGTAGATAATAGAATTCCCGTGAATTTACCTGGGTATTCTGCGGCGTATTGTTGTAATCCATCATAGCCTACAGCCGTATGTGGACACATGACGTAAGCGGTGCGTGCGTATACGTCTGCCATGATTTCTTGTGTTTTTTGATCGTCCGTAAAATAGCCTTTGACAATCTCCTGCACTGCGGACCATTCTTCACCCGCTAACAAGCGCATGCGAATGAAATTAGATGGACTTCCCACATCCATCGCATTCGAAATGGTTTCTACCGATGCGACGGGCTTGTATTCGCCGGTGCGCAGGTAATCTGCCACCGGGTGGTTCTCATTGCAAGAAGCCACGAACGCTTTTACCGGAAGACCCATACTGTAGGCCATTAATCCAGCGCTTAGATTGCCAAAATTTCCTGACGGCACACTGAATACAACAGGGGCTGTTAATCCTTTCTTTTTCGCTTGTGCGTATGCTGCGAAGTAGTAGAAGGACTGAGGAATTAAGCGGGCAATATTGATGGAATTAGCGGAGGCTAAATCGAAAGCTGCGCGTAATTCGTCGTCGAGGAAGGCTTGTTTGACGAGTCTTTGGCAATCATCAAATGTGCCATCAATCTCTAAAGCGATTACATTTCCGCCCAAAGTCGTCAATTGCTTCTCCTGAATATCGGATACTTTTCCGGTCGGATATAAAATAGTCACCGAGATACCCGGGGTATTGAAAAAACCCTGCGCGACTGCACCGCCCGTGTCCCCAGAAGTGGCCACCAAAATGCGAATTTCGCGCTTCGACTTCAGTAAATAATGGGACATAATCGCCGCCATGAAGCGCGCGCCAAAATCCTTAAACGCCATCGATGGTCCGTGAAATAATTCCAATACCTCTACACCCGGCTCCAAAGAAACGATGGGAGCCTCGAAGGTCATCGATTGATCGATAATTTTTTTAATATCTGCCAAACTCAAGCTATCCCCCAATAAATTTTCACACACCGCAATCGCAATTTCTGGCAAGCTGCGGTCCTGAATCGTTTCGAAAAACGAAGCCGGCAAAGGCTTGATTTCTGTAGGCATATACAAGCCATTGTCCGGGGGAAGACCACGGAAAATAGCCTCTTCTAGGCTTACATTGGGACTTTTATGTTCTGTGCTGTATAAAATCATACTAATCGAAGGGCATCTCCCTCTAGTTTAGGAAGCACCGAATACCTGTCAAATTCCAAGCAAAAGGCGATATCTTTTTCAATGCCTAAACCTAATAACCGATTCACGTGAGAAGAATTCTTCACCGCCGTTAATAAATCAGTGGAGGCTACCGTATATTGTTTCAAGGCCATTAAAGCGGCATCATCTGCCACTTCATAATCGCCAGTTAAGGCATCTATTAAAGCTCCTGCAAAAAGCGTATCCTCTAAATTAGGTTTTCCTTTCCAGCCAGCGCAAACTACTAAGGCGTTTCCGTTCCACTCTTTCAGCGCGGAGGCAACTCGGGAGATATTTAAAAAGGCGCCCACGTAAACGGCAGGAGCGCTGCTTGAGCGACGAATGGCGACCGTTCCATTCGTGGTGGTGACGCAAATTTTGGCCCCTTTCACCTTCTCTACTTGATAGGAAAAAGGCGAATTATCAAAGTCAAAACCTGCTGGTGTAATTCCATTTCTTTCCGCCGCTGTCAAATAACCTCGAGATCCATATTGCTGGCAAAGCTCCACTTCTTCCACCGGAACTATTTCGGCTGCGCCGCTCGCAAAAGCAGTGACCATACATGACGTTGCTCTAAAAATATCCACTACAACGACAGCCAAAGCTGATAAATCATACAAATGGATCAAATCCGGCGATAAACAGACGTCGATTTTTTTCATGTTATAAGAAAGGTAATTTGACGATTTCGGCTTTGATGGCTTTGTCGCGTATCGAAATAAATATTTCCGAACCCACGTGATTTGTGCTCACATAACCCATTCCGATTCCTTTCGAAAGGGAGGGGGATTGCGTTCCAGAAGTCACTTCACCGATCGTTTCGCCAGCCGCATTTAAAATCGGATAGTGTTGACGAGGGATGCCGCGGTCGATCATTTCGAAGCCGACTAATTTTTTCGAAGGACCATTCGCCTTTATCGCGGCGTGGTGGTCTTTCATGATAAAATCTTTGTTGAACGAGGTGATCCAGCTTAAACCTGCTTCGATCGGCGAAGTCGTATCATCAATGTCGTGACCGTATAAGCAATAGCCTTTTTCGGTACGAAGCGTGTCGCGCGCGCCCAAGCCTACGGGTTGAATACCGAATTCTGCCCCAGCTTTGAAGATCTCATTCCACATTGTCAGCGCGTTTTCGTTTTTCACATAGATCTCGAATCCGCCCGCACCCGTATAGCCCGTGTTCGAGATGATGATGTCAGAGAAACCGGCCATTTCACCTATTTTGAAGCTATAATACGGCATTTCTGCTAAGGTCACAGACGTTAATTTTTGTAGTGCCAAAATCGCCTTAGGCCCCTGCACCGCTAATAAACTATATTCGTCACTGCGATTCACCATCTCTACCCCGAAGGTATTGTGTGAGGAGATCCAGTTCCAATCTTTCTCAATGTTTGATGCATTCACTACCAAAATGTATTCGGCTGAGTTCACGCGGTACACTAATAAGTCGTCCACGATACCACCCTCGTTGTTTGGCAAACAGCTATACTGCACCTTTCCGTCCACTAATTTAGAAGCGTCATTCGAGGTAACATATTGAATGAAATCTAACACACGATCCCCTTTCAGGAAGAATTCGCCCATGTGACTCACGTCAAATACACCTACGGAGTTACGAACGCAAAGATGCTCTTCGATTAAGTTGGTGTACAATACGGGCATATTAAAGCCAGCAAAGGGTACCATTTTAGCGCCTAGCGATACGTGAAGGTCATTTAAATGAACGTGTTGTAAGTTTGTTTCTTCCATGGATTATTCTCGGTATAGAACCTGTAAAAGTGTTTGGCCGACCGCTTTCAGGGTCGATTTGTCGATGTTTTCTAAATTATCTGCATGCGTATGGTGGAAGCTCCCAAACTCGAAGCCACCATTCGACGCGCGTAAATCAATCATATCAATCATTTGGATCTTAGCGATCTCATTCACTGCCGTGTGGTCATCTGAAATGCCAAACGCATCTTGATCCACAAAAAGCTGGCTATAACCTAAATCCGCTGCCGTCGCCCAAACCGAGCGAACAATTCCTGGCGCATATTGCATCGACGTCCCCTCATGCGGGAACATCGCGCCTTTTCCGCCCACCATATCTAACAAGATACCATAATAAGGTCGGTAATTTGCAGGAACTAGGTTAGCAGCCCAGTGTTGAGAACCTAAAGCCCAACTATTTGGCTTGTGTTCTCCCGTATAATCTTCCGGTTCGCCGTGATCTTCTAGGTCAAAAAAGACGATATCTACGCCCACAGCGGGTTTATTCTTAGCCTCATGCAAATTGCGCGCGATTTCTAACAAGACGCCTACGCCACTTGCTCCGTCATTCGCCGCATCGATGGGCTCGTTCTTACGTACCGAATCTTTGTCCGCAATACTGCGCGCATCCCAGTGGGCGGCTAAAAGTATACGTTTTGCGATGGCTGGTTGAAATTGGGCGATGATATTCGTACCTTGTAATTTTTTGCCGTCGTAGCGGAAAGCCGTAAAAGGCTGCTCTGTCACGGTCCAGCCGTAAGATTTCAATTTGGCAACCAAAAACTTCTGAGTATTTTGACTCGCCTCAGAACCCGGAATACGCGGGCCAAACGCAACTTGCTGAGCCACAAATGCATAGGCAGAATCCGCCTTAAAATCTGGGCTTTCTACAAGAGTGACTTCCGTGGTAGGTACCTCGGAAGCAGGCTTCCACAAAATATAGCCACCGCCTAAAGCGAAAGCAAGTAATAAAAAGAGGGCTATGCGAGAACGGTTCATCTGAAAAGGCTGAAAAACAAGCTCAAAGGTAGCAATAGAATGCCGAATTAGGAATTAAGAAATCAATAATGTGTACCTTGCGGGATAATTTGAATTGAAATACCATGTCATCCCCTAAGGAACAGAAATTTTTGAGCGGCTTGAAGGCTGAAATCCTAGAGTTTTTTGAATTAAACGATTACCGTTCGTATTCGTTGAATCAGCTACACAAGGCTTTTGCCATTCGTGATCGTAAAACGAAGGAGATTTATTCAGATCTAGTGGCAAAATTAGTCACGGAAAATCGCTTGATTCGCCACGATGATGGTAATATTCGATTTGATAATGAGTCTTTCCAAATAAAAGGCCGCGTCGATCACGTAAATTCTCGTTTTGCTTTTGTGATTCCAGAAGAAGGTGGCAAAGATATTTGGATTGCAACAGGGGATTTAAAGAATGCCAAAGACGGAGATAAAGTACTCGTTCAAGCACGCAGACCATCAGAAAAGAGAAAAAATGACCGTCCGGAAGGAGAGGTAATTGAAATAATCGAACGCCGTTCAGCAGAATTAGTGGGAGTCATTCAAGTGACACCACATTATTCCTTTTTAATTCCAGATTCGAAGAAAATCTACGAAGATATTTACCTGCCTAAGTTCGAAATCAAGAACGCAAAGCACCTAGATAAAGTAATCGTAGAGGTAACTCGTTGGGGTTCAGATGGAAAAAAGGCCGAAGGACGCGTAACCAAAGTATTAGGTAAGGCAGGGGAGAATGATACGGAGATGCACTCGATTTTAGCCGAGTATGGCCTACCTTATGATTTTCCAGAAGAGGTAGAAAAGGCGGCGGCCTCGATTCTGGTTCAAATACCAGCAACAGAAATTAAGAAGCGCAAAGACATGCGCAAAATCTTGACCTTTACGATCGATCCGATTGATGCAAAGGATTTTGATGATGCGATCTCTTACCAAAAACTCAAGAATGGCAACACCGAAATCGGGGTTCACATCGCCGACGTTTCACACTATGTAAAACCCGGATCTGTCCTTGATATCGAGGCCTACAAGCGGGCTACCTCGGTTTACCTAGTAGACCGCGTGGTTCCGATGTTACCAGAAAAGCTTTCGAATGGCCTATGTTCTCTTCGTCCAAACGAAGACAAACTAACCTTCTCGGCCGTTTTTGAATTAGATGCGAACGACACTATCGTGAAAGAATGGTTTGGCCGAACTGTGATCCACTCGGATCGCCGTTTTGCTTACGAACAAGCACAAGAATTAATCGAAAATGATTCAGATGATGTGTTAGTGCCGGTTATTCGGGACTTGAATCGCATTGCCAAAAGCTTCCGTAAACTTCGTTTCGAGCACGGTTCCGTGAACTTCGAAACGGCGGAAGTTCGCTTCGAATTGGATGAGAACGGCAAGCCGATCGGAGTCTATCCTCGTATTCGGAAGGATGCGCATAAATTGATTGAAGAATTTATGCTTTTGGCCAACAAAAGAGTGGCAGAACACGTCTTCCATAAGAAAAAAGACGAGCCCAAAAACACGATGGTGTACCGTATTCACGAAGCACCGGATCCAGAAAAATTGCAGGTATTCTCGTCTTTCGCAAAGAAATTCGGCTACCAAGTAACGACCGACCCTCAACACGTCAGCAAATCGTTTAACGCCTTGATGGAAAACATCGAAGGCAAAGGCGAAGAGCGCGTATTGCAGAGTTTAGCCGTTCGTACGATGTCTAAAGCCCGATATAGCACTGATCCTGTGGGACACTTTGGCCTAGCATTCCCGTTCTATTCCCACTTTACGAGCCCGATCCGTCGTTACCCAGATGTAATGACGCACCGTTTATTGCAACACTATTTAGACGGCGGGACTCCAGCTGAACGTTCCCCCTTAGAAATTCAATGTAAGCATAGCTCTGATCGCGAAAAACTCGCTTCAGATGCCGAGCGCGCATCCATCAAATACAAGCAAGTGGAATACATGAGCTTGCACGAACCCCAAATCTTCGAAGGCATCATCACCGGCGTCACCGAATTCGGTATTTTCGTCGAGATTGGCGAAACCTCATGCGAGGGCTTAGTTCGGATGGTCGACTTGAATGACGACTTCTATGATTTAGATAAAAACAATTACCGCATCGTGGGTAAATCGAATGGCCGTGTCTTCACGTTTGGAGATCAGGTACAGGTCAAAGTCCGCGATACGAACTTAGCTAAACGTACCATCGACCTCGAATTAGTAGGCATGCGCGCTGGCCAAGTAGGTAAATTTGCTAACAACCGCTCTCGAAAGAGGGAGGCGCCGAGGGGTAATCGCGTTGTACCGCAGGGTAAGGAGCGTGGGAGGAGAAGATAATTTTATATTTCATTCAAAATTGTGCTGCGCAATAATTTTCGAATGAAACATAAAATTTCTCTCTCTTTTTTATGATTTATACATTTTGTAGATTTTTGAGAAAATGAAGGCGTTGATTTGTAGTTAGGTATGTTTTCAGAAAACTGAAATCAACCGAATTTAGGGTGTGTTTTCCTTACACAGTGTGTTTATTGTTTAAATGATTAACTTTAATCAAATTGCAATCATAGCCCTAACTGCAGCAATACTCGAAAGTTGTGTGCTAATGCCGACCGACATTTTAAAACAATCAACATGATTAAATTTTCAACGAAGTTTCTTCTACCATTTCTTCTCTTAGTTTCAACTAATGCCTTTGCACAATCTGAAAGTATTATTCTAAGTGATTTAAAATGGGATATAAACTCACCTGCCAGCTCGACTGAGCTTTTTATACCTTCAGGAAATTCACAAATAGCAGGTCTAATTTATAGTGCAAATGGTTTACAAAAACATCCTACCTTATTGCTTTTACATGGTTACCCAGGTAATGAACGCAATCTCGATATTGCGCAGGTTGTAAGAAGTCATGGATGGAATGTTATTTATTTTGATTATCGTGGTTCATGGGGAAGCCAAGGAAAATTTAGTTTCAAGAACTGTGTGGAAGATGTAGTCAATGTAGTTGTATTTTGCAATAAGTATCAGGACTCTTTAAAAATTGACACTTCTAACATTGTTCTGTTCGGACACAGTATGGGCGGATGGATTTGCCTTAAAGCACTACAAGAGTTGCCAACAATCAAAAAGGGGTTTGCCTTATCAACATGGAATATTGGTAATGACTATAAAAATGTTTCAACAGAAAAAGAAATGCTCCATTTAGCCAACGACCCTAATACCGGCGGAAAGTATTTTGTTTTAAACACTTCGCTTAAAGATTTATATACTCCTGTTTTAAAAGATAAAACGTATTTCAATTTGTTAAATGACACAAAATCATTAAGTGATAAACAAATTATAATGATTGACGAGCATGAAAAAAATAGTCAATTAGCGACCAAAATGAAAGAATCTAGTAAATCCTATTTTGACTACTCTGTTTGGCAGACTGACCATTCATTTACAAATAAAAGAGTATCATTAATAAATAAGGTGCTTGCATTTCTAGAAAAATAATAAGTAAAAACAACAAAGGACCCACGATTTAACGTAAGTCCTTGATTTTCATGTAGCGAGAACGAGATTTGAACCCGGGACCTCAGGGTTATGAATATTTTTTGATAAAATGAAGGTATTGATTTGTAGTTAGTTATGTTTTTACAAAACCGAAAACGACCGATTTCAGTCGAATTCAGGGGGTATTTTCCTCACGCAGGGGTTTTCTCAATTTTAGAACTGTTTAATGTTGAGGCATGGAATAAATATTTAGAATTATTTTTGAATATATAAATATTTACAATTAATTTTTGTTAGAAATTAACCTTAACAATTCTAAAAGCCCGATGTATGAAAAATTTATTGCTAATTATACTTTTCGCATCTTCGTCAAACTTTATTAAAGCACAAGACACCTTAACAATGAGATCTGGCGAAAATATAATTGTAAAAATAATTGAAGTGGGAAGTAGCGAAGTAAAGTATAAAAAAATAGATAATTTAAATGGGCCTAGTTTTTCAATTTTAAAATCAGAAGTTTCAATGATTCAATACGAAAATGGAAGTAAGGATGTATTTAAAGAGGAAATGAAAATAAAACAAAAATCAGGCGTTCAATCAAGTTCTAAAGATTTATCTGAAATTGTTACCAAAATTAAACGTGTAAGATTAGCAATCTTTGCAGCTGGCGCCTTATTAATGCTTTATCTAACCTATAACCATTAATTTATAAAGTTTATAGATTGCAATCGGACAATATTATTATATAATAAAAAATAAACCTAAGCTCAATCTAGTTTCAATTTGAACTTAGTAAATATTTGCAAATGAGGGAGCGCTAATACAGATAAGCTTTTAAAAAGCAGTGTCATGCCCTGAATAGTTTTACAATAAAATATACAGAATGAGAGAAATATCAGTATTATATGTTTGAGTATTAAGAAAGTATTGAAATAAACCTCAGGTAGCAAAGGACCCAGGATTTAACTGGATGGCCGACCGCGTCGGCATTCCCAACAGTTCGATTTACCCAAAGCCTCTCACGAAAGTGAGAGGCTTTGTAGCGAGACCGGGATTTGAACCCGGGACCTCAGGGTTATGAAACCTGCAATTCTCCGCAAATAGTAGATTCAGA